>CAZWCL010000507.1:0-2709 GCA_964632265.1 uncultured Hyphomicrobiaceae bacterium
AACACATCGCCGTCCTCAATGCCGGGCACCGTGGTTTCGAATTGGCCGGCATCGCGGATCTGGTTCCTCAAATGTCACCTGAAGATCTCGTTGGCGTGGATGGCCGTTCAGCGCCTTGCGTCGCGGACGTCGATACGCTCATCAGTGAGACCCAACCTGACGGTATCGTCATCGCGGTGCCCAACCAAATGCATGTCGATGTCGGCCTGAGGTGCGTCGCGGCGGGCCTGCCTATGCTGATCGAGAAGCCGGTGGCGGCCACAGTCGGAGAGGCGCTGCAACTTGTTGAAGCGGCGGAAGCAGCGGGCGTCGCAACGCTGACCGGCCATCATCGCCGTCACAATCCGATCATGCTGCAGGCGCGGGAATTGGTCGACCGCGGTGCGATGGGGCGGGTCGTCACCGCCAACGCGCTGTGGCTGACGCACAAACCGGTCGGTTATCACGACGTGGCGTGGCGGCGGGAGCCCGGGGGTGGCCCGGTCCTGATCAATGCCATCCATGACATCGATTGCCTACGCATGTTGCTTGGCGATGTTGCGATTGTGCACGCGATGGCCTCGAATGCAGTGCGCGAATTTGCCGTCGAAGATACGGCGGCGGCCGTCCTACAGTTCGAGAGCGGGGTGATCGGCACTCTTCTCGTCTCCGATGCTGTCTCAAGTCCGTGGTCGTGGGAGACGACATCCGGCGAAAACCCCGCGTTCGCCAACAGCAGACGCGATGCGATTACAATCGCCGGCACGCGGGGGGCGCTGGCAATTCCGTCGCTTGAACTTTATTGGCACGAGCCGGGCCAGGCGAACTGGCAAGCACCGTTGACCATGCGCCGCGAACGCGTCGTTCCCGTGGACCCATACGTGCCGCAGATGGAAAATTTTGCAGCTGTCATTCGTGGCGAGGCGCGCCCACGGATCGATGGACGCGACGGCACGATGACCCTCGCGACGACTCTTGCCATTACGAAATCAGCGGCAACAGGCGAGCCGGTCCATGTTGCCCATATGCTGGCTGATCGCCGATAATCCACGTCGAGTCCGGGCCGGGTCTACGGCAAGCATCGAAGAAATGGGAGGTGTCTAATGCCGGAAGAACATCGTGCTGCTTGCGTCGTGGGCTATCCGATCGCCCATTCGCGTTCGCCGATGCTGCATGGTTATTGGATCGACCGCTATGGTCTCGACGCGGCCTATCGAGCCGAAGAGGTTCGACCGGAGGATTTTGCGGCCTTTCTAGCCAACCTGAGCGCCCGGGGATATGTCGGTGCGAATGTTACCATTCCGCACAAAGACGCGGCTTTCCGACTTTCCGAGCCGGATCAGCGGGCTCGGGCAGTTGGCGCGGCCAATACGCTTTGGTTTGAAGGTGGCCTCCTTCGCTCGACCAATACGGATGTCGAGGGGTTCACTGCCTCGCTGGATGCGGCGGCGCCGAACTGGGACAAGCGGACACACGAAGCCGTAGTGCTGGGGGCCGGGGGGGCCGGACGTGCCGTCGTTTATGGTCTGATCGAGCGCGGTGTCGAATGCATCCATCTCGTTAACCGTACTCGCGCCAAGGCGGAGGCTATCGCTGCGTCATTCGGTCTTGCCGTTCGGCCTGCTGATTGGCGCGATCTGCCGCGCCTGCTCGATGGGGGGGCGCTGTTGGTCAACGCGACGTCACTGGGGATGTCGCATGCCGGTCAGCTCGATATCGACTTATCAGGTTTGGCCGATGATGCGGTGGTCGCCGACATCGTTTATGTGCCATTGACGACATCTTTGTTAGCCCAAGCCCGCCGACGTGGGCTTGCGACGGCGAACGGTCTCGATATGCTGTTACATCAGGCTGTCCGCGGTTTTGAGCTGTGGTTTGGGCGAAAGCCGGAGGTCACGCAAGAACTCTATGACCTGCTGGCCGCCGATATCGAAGGCGCGCCGGCTTGAGGCGCTTCCTCTTTAGCTATCAAGATCGCGACAGTGTGCGTGATTGATAGATATGGCGAAGTGATGAGATACAAAGACGATCATGAACCAGACGAGGATTGCGCGAGATGCTGGACGCCTCGGACATTGAAGTTTTGAACACGGTGCAAGGCTGGCTCACGGATCTCGATCGCGCAGTTTCGTCGGGTTCTTCCGAGGCGATAGCGCGGCTCTTCGAAGCTGAGAGCTATTGGCGCGATATCGTCGCCACGACTTGGCATTTCGAGACCTTCAGCGGGGCGAGTGAAATCGGGGAGCGCGCGGCCACGCTCGCCGCCTCGGCCGGGCTGCGTAATCTCGAACTCGATGAGTCCGCTATTGGCCCTTCTATTGTCGAGCGCGTCGGACGCGAGGTCATTGAGGCTTTCTTCACTTTCGAAACAGACGCCGGCCGCGGCCGCGGGATCGTCCGCTTACCTGCCAGCGGCGACGCCAAGGCCTGGACGCTGTTGACGGCACTTGAAGAGCTCAAGGGATATGAAGAGAAACTCGGCGCCAAGCGGCCAACCGGTCAGTCGCACTCGCGCGATTTCCGCGGGCCCAATTGGCTTGATCAGCGTCATGCCGCCGTCAACTATGAGGGGCGCTCGCCGGACGTGATCATCGTCGGTGGTGGGCAAGCGGGGCTCGCAACCGCCGCCCGGCTCGGACAACTCGGTATTGATGCCTTGATCGTCGATCGCGGCAAACGTGTCGGTGACAACTGGCGCAACCGCTACCATGCGCTCACGCTGCACAACCA
>CAZWCL010000508.1:0-2702 GCA_964632265.1 uncultured Hyphomicrobiaceae bacterium
CAGGCCGCGCGCCTTGCCGCGTTTGAGTTCGCGCAGCATGCGATTGAAGACGAGTCGGCCTCGCTTGGCGGCCGTTTCCTTCTCTTCAAACCACTCGGCGACGGCCAAGCTGTGCCGATTGTAATCGCCGGAGCAATAATCCCTCATTGAAGCGGCCGATTTGTTCGGTTGCGCCGGACTAAAAGTGCGGCAGATATAGCTCCAGTGCCTGCGTTGGCGACGGGGGCTGGGGGATGAAAAAGGTGGAGCTATACGCGCGGGTCCGGCATGCGGTGCAGATCGATGGGCTAAGCCGTCGAGCGGCGGCTGAGAAGTTCGGGATTGATCCTCGGACGGTCGCCAAGATGTTGAAGTTCTCGGTGCCACCGGGATATGTCCGCCGGAAGCCGCCGCTTCGCCCCAAGCTTGATGCCTTCACCGGCGTAATTGACGAGATACTGGCCGCTGACAAAGAGCGCCCGAAGAAGCAACGTCATACATCGAAGCGCATTTTCGAGCGCTTGCGAGACGAGCACGGATTTACCGGCGGCATCACGATCGTGAAGGATTACATTGCGGGTTGGCGTCAACGGACCCAAGAGATGTTCGTGCCGCTCGCGCATCCTCCGGGTCATGCGCAGGCCGACTTTGGCGAAGCGCTTGGTATCATCGGCGGTGTCGAACGCAAGATCCACTTCCTGGCGATCCACCTGCCCCATTCCGATGCGATCTTTGTCGTGGGCTATCCGGCGGAGACGACGGAGGCGTTCTGTGACGGTCACGTCAGGGCATTCGCGTTCTTCGGTGGCGTGCCGCAGTCGATCCTCTACGACAACACCAAGATCGCCGTTGCCCGTATCCTTGGCGATGGCCGCCGTCAGCGCACGCGGGTGTTCAGCGAACTGCAATCACATTACCTGTTTACTGACCGCTTTGGCCGCCCAGGCAAGGGTAACGATAAAGGCAAAGTCGAAGGGCTTGTGGGTTATGCGCGGCGCAACTTCCTTGTGCCGGTTCCAGTATTCGACAGTTTTGATGCGTTGAACGCGGATCTGTTGGCGCGCTGCCGGCAGCGGCAGGCAGACCGGCTGCGGGGGCATGAGGGTACGATCGGGGAACGACTGGAGCGTGACCTCGCCGTCTTTCAGAAGCCCCTGCCGGCGCCCTACGATGCCTGTGACAAGCGCCCAGGTCGCGTCAACTCCTTGGCGCTCGTGCGCTACCGCAACAATGACTACTCGGTGCCGACATCCTATGGGCACCAAAAAGTTCTGATCCGTGGTTACGTCCATGAAGTCGTGATCTCATGTGGCGCAGAGATTATCGCACGGCATCCGCGTTCGTATGAACGCGAAGACTTTGTCTTCAATCCGCTGCACTACCTGGCCTTGCTCGAACAAAAGACCAACGCGCTGGATCAGGCAGCACCGCTCAGCGCCTGGGAATTGCCCGAGGCATTCGCAACGCTGCGCCGATTGCTCGAAGCGCGGATGGGCAGACAAGGCAAGCGGGAGTTCGTGCAGGTGTTGCGCCTGATGGAGACATTCACGCTGGATGATGTTGCCGCCGCTGTGCACGACGCTATTGAGCGTGGCGCGGTTGGCTTTGATGCCGTCAAACATCTAGTGCTATGCCGGATTGAGCGGCGGCCACCGCGCCTTGATATGACGATCTATCCATATCTGCCTAAAGCCACCGTCACGACGACATCTGCGCGTTCGTACATGGAACTGCTGGCCGAACGCCGAGTCGAGGTGGCGGCATGACCGATACCGCATCGACTGACACGCCGCAGATCCTGCTGGCGCACCACCTCAAAGCTCTGAAGCTGCCGACATTCTTGCGTGAGTATGACAAAGTCGCGCAACTATGTGCCGCCGAAGGTGTTGATCATCCCCGCTATCTGATGCGGCTGACCGAGCTGGAGATGATTGACCGCGAGCGGCGTATGGTCGAACGCCGGATCAAGGCTGCCAAGTTCCCAACCGTCAAAAGCCTGGACAGCTTCGACTATCTCGCATTGCCATCACTCAACAAAATGGCGGTGCTGGAGCTGGCACGCTGCGATTACATTGAGCGACGCGAGAACATCATCGCCGTCGGCAACTCCGGCACTGGCAAGAGCCACATTGCCCTCGGGCTCGGACTAGCAGCTTGCCAGAAGGGGCTGGCCGTCGGCTTCATCACCGCAGCCGCCCTGGTGCATAGTCTCATCGAAGCACGCGATGAGAAGCGTCTGCTGCGCCTGCAACGTCAACTGGCCGGTTACAAGCTGCTGATCATCGATGAGTTAGGGTACGTACCTCTATCGCCAACCGGCGCCGAGTTGCTGTTCGAGGTGTTCTCGCAAAGGTACGAGCGCGGCTCGACGATGGTCACCAGCAATCTGCCATTCGACGAGTGGACCTCCGTGTTCGGCTCGGAACGCCTGACCGGCGCCTTGCTCGACCGCCTCACGCACCACGTCCATATCCTGGAGATGAACGGCGAAAGTTACCGGCTCGCCGACAGCAAACGCCGGTCACGCAAATCCAAATCGCCACCCAGAGAGGCCAACAAAGAATAAGACGATGCAAGCAAGAAGGCCCCCGATATCGGGGGCCTTCTTGCTTGCAGTCAGTGATGTACTTTTACTCCGGCCAACCGATGCAAAATTACTCCGGCGTTGACACCGGAGGAATTCAAAGCCCAGCATTTTGCTCTTGCAGCAATGTCGCTGTATG
>CAZWCL010000509.1:0-2692 GCA_964632265.1 uncultured Hyphomicrobiaceae bacterium
GACGCCGGCGCCGGCGGCGGCCGCCGCCGCCGCACCACCGCTCGACCCGCCCGGAATGCGCAACGTATCATAGGGGTTCCGGCATTGCCCGATGACCGCATTGTGCGATCGCACGCCAAACGCCACTTCATGCAACGTCGCCTTGCCGATAACAATGCCGCCGGCCTGCTTCAACCGTGCAACGACGGGTGCATCGCTGTTTGGCACGCGCCCCTTGAAGAAGTTCGAACCGCAAGTCGTCTCGATACCGGCGGTATCGATATTGTCTTTGACCGCGAACGTCAGACCGGCGAGAAGCCCGCCCCATTGGCCATCATGCACGCGTTTTTCCACCGCTGCCGCGTCACGTCGTGCAGCCTCGCCGTTCATCGCCATCATGGCGTTGACATGACCGTTCCAGCGCTCGACCGCTTCGAGGTTCTGCGCGACACGGGCCGTGGCGGTTTCAGTAACAGCTGGCTTGATCATCGGTGGAAGATCTCCGGGTTGAGAAATTTTGAGATCCCGCAAGATTGATCTTTCCGCATGCGGTTGTCGAGTGTTACCGGAGATGACTGTTGCGAAATCAAGGCCCGACGTCGAAGCAGGATCAGCTGTTCCACGTGACGGCGGTGAGGCGGCAGCGTAGGATGTGAGGCACCGCCCTTTCCTTATGAGAGCTGCCCCATGAAGATCAAACCCGACGTGCCCAGTATCAAGCATGACATCGTTGCTGCCAATGGCATCGAGATCCACGTGGCCCGCGCCGGTACACCTGGTGCGCCGTCCCTTGTCCTGCTGCACGGCTGGCCGGAGTTCTGGTACGTCTGGCACAAAATGGTGCCACTACTAGCTGACAGTTACGACCTCATCATTCCCGATCTCAGAGGTTTTGGCGACACGGAAAAACCCTACGAGGGAAAGTCGGATCAGAATGGAGCACCGATCCTCGCCGACGATCTGGAGGCACTGTCGGACGCCCTCGGCCTCAATCGCTTCGGCCTTGTCAGCCACGACGTCGGATCGTTCGTTGCACAGGCCTTTGCCCGCCAGGCCCCCGAAAGGTTGAGCGGTCTGTTCTTTTTCAATTGTGTCCACTCCGGTGTCGGACGCCGTTGGCTTGAACCCGAACACCTGGCGGAAATCTGGTATCAGTCGTTTCACCAAAAGCACTGGGCCGCTCAATTGATCGGCTCCTCCCGCGAGGCTTGCCGCATTTATTTTGCCAACATGCTGGCGCACTGGGCACACGACCCGGCAGCATTTGAAGACGACCTCGACCACTGGGTCGAGAATTTCATGAAACCCGGCAATCTGCAGGGCGGCTTCAATTGGTACGTCTCGGCCAATGCCGGACGTATCGCGATGATGAAAGGCGAGTTGCCGAAGCTGCCGAAGATCGATGTGCCGGCTTACGTCTACTGGGGCCGCCACGATCCCGTTCTCAAGGCGGAATGGGCCGACAACATCGACGAGACGTTCACCGACGTCACGGTCGAAATTGCCGAAAACGCCGGCCACTTCGTGCATTACGAGACACCGGGAGCGGCGGCGGAGCGTGTACACAATTTCTTCCGCCCACGGGCGACAGCGTAGCCCTGTCGGCCGATCAACACATAACAACCGAGGAAACCGATGACGCAAGTCCGCAACATTACCAAAGACCGCCTTGAAGCCGGAGACCTCGCCCTCGGCGTCGGCATTCGCAATGCCCGCACGGTCGATATCGGCAAGGCGATGGCGGCAGCCGGGTTCGACTGGCTGTTTATCGATATGGAGCACAACGCGATGGGCATCGATACCGCCACGCAGATCGCGGTTGCCGCCCAGGACGCAGGCATCACGCCGATCGTGCGGGTGCCGGGCTTCGAACATCATCTCGCAGCCCGCGCCCTCGATGGTGGCGCCCAGGGCATCGTCTTTCCCCACGTCGACGACGCCGAGACGGCCGCACGCCTGGTCACGTATTGCCGCTACCCGCCGCACGGCAAGCGCTCGATGACAGGCGCGCTGCCGCAACTTGGCTTCAAACCGCACTCGCCCGGTGAAACCGCCGAAATCGTCAACGCAGCCACGTTCGTCGTGATGATGCTGGAGACCCCCGAGGCCATCGCGAACGCTGACAAAATCGCCGCCGTGCCAGGCGTCGACTGCCTGCTTATCGGCACTAATGATCTGTGCATGGAGATGGGGATACCGGGGGAGTTCACCCATGACCGTGTCGCCGAGGCGTACAAGACTATGATCGCAGCCTGCAAAAAGCACGGCAAGCATCCGGGCATGGGCGGGGTTTACGCACCGGACGCCATGAAAACGTACATCGACCTCGGCGCCCGGTTCCTACTCTCCGGCAGCGACTTCGCCTTTATGATGAACGGCGCCAAGGCGCAGTCAGCCGCAGTGCGAAAGTTGCTGTAGTTTTTTCCCGGTGCTTTGCAGGAAGGGAACCCCGCCGGGGACAACAGCCCCGGCGGACACATCAACGACACGCGAAAGCGAAAATTAGTTGCGGCGAGTTGCGGCCCCGTCAGTGGTCCTGCTGTGCCGCGCGTGAGGCAGCAATCTGCGCGGCGACGCCCGCTTCGTCGTTAACGCCAATGCCGGAGATCGTCTCCTCGTTGATGTGGATCTCCTTGCCGTCCATCTGGTAGCGCGGCCCAAGCACATCCACGATCGACGGGCTGTGCTGGTGGCCCTCGCCCATCCAGCCATC
>CAZWCL010000510.1:0-2683 GCA_964632265.1 uncultured Hyphomicrobiaceae bacterium
GAGTTGTTGGGCGCCATAGACATCGGAGTCACCTGGTGAACCGGCAATCACTTGGCGGGGCATGGCGATCTTGATGGCGTTGGCGGCGGGATAGGGGATTACGTCCAGATTGGCGACGCCGTAGCGCTGGGCCAGAACGTCGGCGCGCATCGAGGGGGCGGCAAGGGCGCGCTTGTAAAGGTCGGTGTTGTCGAACATCAGGTCGATGGTGATTTGTGTCGGACCGGCGTTCTTGGACCGGATGACCCGGGCCGCCTCTTCAAGACGCATGACGGTGCCTTCCTCTTTCTTGCTCTCTTGCTGACTTTGCAACGCCGGTAGGGCGTTCTGTCGTTGCGGGTGCTAAGCCGGTGGCTGCAACACGGCTGCAGGTGCTATACACAAACAGGCCCAACACGTAAGGCTGACACGGTTTGATCCGGACCGCCACGGCGGGCGGCACGTATCAGCGATTTGATCGGCCCTGATGGAGGATGCATGGCAGGCGGACTTGATCATCTGGTGATCGTTGCGCGCGATCTCGACGCGCAGGCGGTGCACTACAAGCGGCTTGGTTTTAAGGTGGGCGCGTGCAACCGCCACGACTGGGGTACGCTCAACCGTATTGTGCAGTTCGACGGCTGTTTCCTTGAACTCTTGACGACCGAGGCCGGTTTCCAGACACCGCCGGCAACAAGTGCGGTCGGCCAGTTTGCCAGGCCGATTGCCGATTATCTCGCAAAGCGTGAAGGGCTCGCGATGATGGTCCTCGAGGGGTTCGATGCCGCGTCGGATCATAAAGCGTTCCAGGATGCTGGCATCGGTATGCCGGAGACTTTCTACTTTGCGCGTCAAGGACGGCGGCCGGACGGGGAGCTGGTCGAGGTGGCGTTTTCGCTGGCGTTCGCCCGGACGGATACGATTAGCGATGCGGGCTTTTTCGTTTGCCAACAGCATGCGCCAGAAATGTTCTGGAACCCCGCCTTCCAGGTGCACCCGAACGGCGCGACCGGGATCAATCGGATCGTTTTCGTCAGTGATGAGCCGTCCCGCCATGATGCATTTTTCTCAGCTTATACTGGGGTCGAGGCGACGCATTTGGCGAATGGCGGCATGCGCTATGACCTGGCGCGCGGCGCTGTGGACGTGATGACGCCCATACAGGCCGGTGAACTCTACGGAGAGGAGGCGCTGCCGGGTGATCTCACGACAGCGCAATTCGCTGCCATCGAGTTCTCGATCGATAACCTCGCTCGAACCACCGACGTCCTGGAGGCGGGAGCGGTTCCTTTCGCGCGCACGCCGCGGCGGGCGACCGTCAGCGCCCGGGAAGCGATGGGTGTTACGCTTGCATTCGTGGAGGCTGCGTAATGTCCGACGCTGGAAGCGGTGCGGCGCCGTCTCGTGTCAACGTCGGTGAGGTTACTTTCGGCAACGACTTGCCGATCTCAGTCTTCGCTGGACCGTGCCAGATGGAGAGCCGGGATCATGCGCTCGATATGGCGGGTGCGCTCAAGGACATATGTGGGCGGCTCGGGGTCGGGCTGATCTACAAGTCGTCGTTTGACAAGGCGAACCGGACAAGTTTATCGGGCAAGCGCGGACTTGGGCTCGAAAAAGCGCTGTCGGTCTTCGATGAGATCCGGTCATCGCTTGGGCTGGCTGTGGTCACGGATGTCCACGATGCGGGACAATGCGCGGAAGTGGCCGATGTGGTCGATGTGCTCCAAATACCTGCGTTTTTGTGCCGTCAGACCGACCTTCTCGTGGCAGCGGCGAAAACCGGGCGGGTCGTGAAGATCAAAAAGGGGCAGTTCCTCGCACCGTGGGATATGCGCAACGTGATTGCCAAGGTCACGGAAAGCGGTAACCCGAACGTCCTGGTGACGGAGCGTGGGGTCTCATTCGGCTATAATACGCTGGTTTCGGATATGCGCGCCTTGCCGATCATGGCGGAGACCGGGGCGCCGGTGATTTTTGATGCGACCCACTCCGTGCAGCAGCCGGGCGGACAGGGAACGTCGTCCGGCGGCGACCGGCGGTTCGTGCCCGTTCTGGCGCGGGCGGCCGTCGCGGTGGGGGTGGCCGGTCTCTTCATCGAGACCCATCAGGACCCGGACAACGCGCCGTCCGACGGTCCGAACATGGTGCCACTCGATCAGTTCGAAGCGCTGCTTGCGCGTTTGCAGGCATTCGACAAGGTCACCAAAGAATTATAACACTTCGCTAATATTTCCCTGACGTAGCGGCCTGATGCGGCGGGGCGGCGTGCGGGCGCATGGATATCCGGCACGTTCACGATTTTGGCCGATTGCTGGCATAGTCATAATGCGTCAGCGCGAATCACAGGATCTTGAGGCGTGTCCGATGCCTTACAGCTATTGAAGCAGAGAACCGGCGAGGATGGCCATTGAGCGGACCCATCATATGCATCGGTCATGCCGCACTCGACCGGATTTATCGCGTCGAGACCTTGCCGACGACTTCCGGAAAAATGCGGGCGCTTGAGCATGTCGAAGCGGGCGGCGGGATGGCGGCTAATGCGGCGGCGGCAATTGCACGGCTCGGTGGCAGTGTAGAACTTTGGAGCCGCGTCGGTGATGACGATGCGGGTGCGCGGGTCAAGGCGGGTCTCAAGTCGGCCGGCGTCGATGTTCGCTACGTTCAAACTTTCGATGATGGGCGGACGTCCAATGCGGTCGTG
>CAZWCL010000511.1:0-2679 GCA_964632265.1 uncultured Hyphomicrobiaceae bacterium
CACGAAAAACAGTGGAAGGACATAGATGAACCATAGCGTGGGATAGGGATTGATCAACGCACCAAAGAACGTCGACGCAAGTGTCGCCGTATCGAGCCCGGTAGTTGCGGCAGTTTTGATGGTCGCCTGTATGACAGTCCAAAGGACGTAGAAGTAGGCGAAGTGAACGACCTTCTTGTCGAGGTAGTGCAGCCAGTTACGACTGATTGCATACGACAGGAAGAGACCCGAGAGCATGAAGAAGTCCGGCATGCGAAATGGTTTGGCGTATTGCACCACCCAATGCATGAAGCCTTCGCCGGCAAGGCCACGTTCTTGAAAGGCCTCGCCCACCCCGAGCGTCGAGTGCATCATGACAACGAGGATGATGCACACGCCCTTGGCGTAATCGAACCAGGCGACATGGGCCCGTGCTGCGCGTGACGCGCCAGTGCCGCCGCCAGGCACGCTCGCCGCATCTCGGTTTTCGGCCCGCTCGGCAGCGCCCTGTTTTGGCACACCCCGTCCTTGTCCGAAACGCAAGCCGTTCCAATTATCTTGATCAACCCCGGGCATCGAAGCTCTCTTTTGATTGTCGCAACCGACGTTCCGGCCGTGCGGTGCACCGGCCATGCCAAGCCGGCTCCGCCGCCCGCGCGTTCACGGTGATGTGAGAGTTTTTCGCCCGCGGCCTGCGGTCAGGATCTGTGCTCGCAACCTGCCGCCCCCGCCCAATTGGCAGTCAATGGCGCTGCTTGATAAGCGGCTCCATGAGCCGCGACCGCCACGCCTTGATATCATCGGGCTGCGTTGCAAACAGCTCGGCGCTCTCATTCAACCGCAACCAGCCGTGTTTGCGCGAAGTCCACAAGTGCGCGACCGGTCTGAGATCGGCGGCATTGTCGAGCGTGCCAGCCTTGAGTGTGGCGAGTTCCGGCGAGCGCTCCGAACGGTGGTAGAGCCGCGTGCCGCATACCGGGCAAAAATAACAATGTGTCCGGCTACCACTGTCGGTCGCGCGCTCGTAGACAGATATTTCTCCAGTAACCGTAAGAGCCTCCCCCGGCACAGGCGCAGAGAGGCCGAAGCCGGACGCGGACTGGCGCTGACATTCCCGGCAGTGACAGGCATAAACGACGGGCTTCGTGGCAAGTTCGACCGCATAGCGAACGGCACCGCACTGGCAACCGCCGGTGAACATTTCATCACCCGTATCATCCATGGCGTCACGCCGCCCATTGACGGAATGTGTTGAGACTGCCGGCGTGAAGAAGTTCGCTCGGCAGCGTGCGCCCGACAATCCCCTCTGCCATACGGCCAACTTCGATGAGCTGGTCGAGATCGACCCCCGTCGTGATGCCCATCTCCTCACAAAGCATCACGAGTTCCTCTGTGCAGATGTTGCCGGCCGCCCCCTTGTGCGCCGCGAACGGGCATCCGCCGAGTCCGCCAACGGTCGAGTCGAACCGGTCGACACCCATTTTCAGCGCAACATGGGCATTGGCGATCGCAATACCGCGCGTGTTGTGGAGATGCAGTGCGACCCTGAGTTCCGGCCATTTCTCGCGGACCGCCCCAACAACGCGTTCGATCGCGGGCGGTATCGCCCACCCCATCGTATCAGCGAGTGAAACGACCTTGATCGAGGCCCCATGCTCCTCGCCGATGGCCATACCATCGCTTACGGCGCGCAAAACTTTCTCAAGCGGGATATCGCCCTCAAAGTTACATCCGAACGCGGCCATCACGCTGATTCGTTCGACCGCGACGCCGTGTTCATGATGCACCTCGGTTTGGCGATGCATCGCGGCAACGTTGTCGGCGTGGCTGCGGTTGAGGTTTTCGCGGCTGAACGCATCCGACGCCGACAGCGAGATCGATCCGGAAATAGAAAGCTTTTCCTTGAATTCGAGCGCCCGTTTGAGGCCGCGTTCGTTGAACCAGAGCGCGGTATAATGGACGCCGTCGCGCGGCGTGAAGCCAGCGATGACGTCTTCCGCATCCGCCCACCCCGGCACGAGCTTCGGATTGACGAACGAGCACGCCTGGATGTGGCCAAGGCCGGTGTCGGCAAGCGCCTCAATCAGTTTGATCTTGTCAGCAGTCGGGATCGCGGCAGATTCGATCTGGAAGCCCTCACGCGGGCCTTCCTCATGTATTTCGACGCTGGATGGCAGATCGGACATGGCAGGTTACCTCGGCTGAACTCATCGGGTGCGATCACCGCAAATCGGCATCGCCTCCACTTATTTAGATTTACTCAAGAGAGCGCGGTTTGAAATATCTTGTCCACCCCGCCAGCGATAAATTGAACGGCCTGATGAACCCGTAAAATCCGCCCAGGCGGCCCGCCGGGCGCTTTGATCAACCGGTCGCAGACCCGGAGGGGTCCAGCGCGTCAAGCGGCCTCAGCCGGCAGACCCCGCCGCCTTGATTGCAGCAAGAACACGCTCCGGCGTCATCGGCATGCGTGTAACGCGGACGCCGATCGCCCGGGCGATGGCATTGGCGATGCAGCCCGCCACGGGCACGATCGGCACTTCGCCAACGCCTCTGAGGCCATAGGGCACATCCGGCACCGGCGTCTCGATAATCTGCGTTTCGATCGGCGGCACATCGAGCGCGGTCGGCATACGATAATCCAGCATGCTGGCATTGCGCAGCCGGCCGTCCACGCCATAATCGAAATGCTCGGTCAGC
>CAZWCL010000512.1:0-1810 GCA_964632265.1 uncultured Hyphomicrobiaceae bacterium
GGCCGCGCGCGCCTCGATAAAGGCTCTCTGATTGGCGGAGTTTGAGACGGCATGGATTTTTGCTGATGGATATTTCTCGGCCAACCAGAGCGTCAGCGAGCCCCAACCGCAGCCGAGTTCGAGAATACGCTGGCCATCTTCGATCTCGGCGTTTGCACAAGTGAGTTCCAGCGACCGTTCTTCCGCGGCATCCAGGCCGATTTCGTCTGTATCGTAGAAGCAGCACGAATACTTGCGCCGTCGGCCAAGGATGAGTTCGAAAAATTCCGGCGGAATTTCGTAATGCTGTTCGTTGGCTTGCGATGTCGCCAGGGCGATTGGGTAATCGCTCATCGCAGCCGCGAAGCCTGATGTTGCCTCAGGCGGCATTTTCGCAAGAGCTCGCCGCATGCGTCCGCAGAGGTAGCCGATCCCTGCACGAGTGACGGCGTCCGGAAGCGGCAGGCGCTCGGCGGCTTTGATTGCGACTGATGCAGTGTTCATGGGGCTGGCCCTGACGAACCGTGTGCCCCCGACGCATTAGAGGGGTCCTTAGGGTCATTCTTCGAAGGTGGCGAGGGGGGCAGCGGGAAGAAGACACTGACGCGGCGCTGGTAGTCCCGATAGGCCTCGCCATACTCATCTTCCATATGCGCCTCCAACGGCGGCACGCCCGATACATAGCGAAGCAAGACGAACATGGTGAGGGGAGCTGCGATGGCGATGAGCCCCAATGGCCATGTTCCGCCGAGATCGATGGCCAGCAAAGCGAACGCGCACCAGATCAGCCATTCGAAGAAGTAGTTTGGATGTCGCGAGTAGTGCCACAAGCCAACACTGCAAACTTCACGCTTTACTGTGCCCGCCTTCTTTCGCCTTTTGAAGTCGGTGAGTTGTTTATCCGAGACGTAGGAGCCGATTTGCGCGACCGCAAACACGATGAGGCCCAATATGCTCAATGGCATCAGCAGCGGCGCAGGGTGCCACGCCGCGAGCGCAACCGCCGTAAAAAGTGGAACCGCCAAGAGGGCCTGTAGCTGGAGAAGCCAGAACATCATTTTCGGCGCACGATCGCCCCAATCCTCGCGCATGCGCTCGTAGCGAGGGTCATCGGAGACGCGACTAGATCTCAAAGCTACATGACCCGCCAGACGCACCATCCAGATGGCTATCATCGCACCGACGACGATTGTTCGCGCCGTGTCGCGGTCTGGTGCACCGGAGACGATGGCAGTCAATCCACTTGTGCCAACGGCTATCGTCCAAATGACGTCGACCCAGCCCGAGTTGCCTGTGCGCTGCTGAACGACCCAGGCTACAAACATAAATGCGGCCGCGATGAGCCAACAACCGATCAGTATCGACAATATGAAACTGGTGGACATCTTTTCTCTCTGCGGGCCGCAAGCTCACCTTCTCAGCAAAAGTCACCCGATCAGATGCGGACGACGGAAGTGAACAGGCGAGCGATACGGCTCTTCAGCCTCAGTTCACCAGACATGGCAACGAGGCAGATGCATTCAACACCGTCCTCGACAAGTGGATCATGTTCAACGTCGTCAGCAGCCTCGTCGAAGTCTCCTACGCCAAATTTGCCAAGGTGGTGGCGGAATGCGCCCTGTAAGACGCATGTCCATTCGGTGCCGACGTGCTCATGATCCGGTAGCCGCGACCCGGGCGCGGCTTTCAAAAGGAAAGCGCGTGATTCTGTAACAGCGTCCAGGACGACATCCTGGCGATGGATGCCAGGACCAATCCAGCGCCATTTCGAGCGTTCATATAATGATAGCGGATCAAACGCCTCTTTCACTGTCACGTTGGAGGCTGGGGT
>CAZWCL010000512.1:1820-2671 GCA_964632265.1 uncultured Hyphomicrobiaceae bacterium
CCATCGTGTCCAGCCTTGACATGCATGCGGCGCGCAAACCGTCGGAAACGGGGACGCTATCAAGCCGCTCCATCGCGACACCGGCAATTTGCGTAAGTTCTCGCATCGTCTTGCGGCACATCTGACAGTGCGCTAGGTGCGTCGCGACAATCAGGCCATGCGCTTCGTCGAGCGTACCGGCAGCGTATGCCACAAGGGTTTCATCGGACGGATGGTGCTCGATTGTCATGCTAAATCCTCAAGCGATTTGCGCATACGCCGCATAGCCAGACGCAGGCGCGACTTCACAGTTCCAAGGGGCAAATCGAGCCGTTCGGCAATTTCGCTGTGCGGCGCGCCTTCCACGAAGGACCATCTGACCACCTCCAGTTGCTCCTCCGGCAGATCGGTCATCGCGTCGCGTACGCGAGCAGCATGTTCACTCGCGCTCAAGAGATCGTCCGGCTGCTCAGGATCGAGCTGGTCCATATCATCAACCGCTTCATAGAGTTTCGCCCGTTTCGAGCGTCTTGCCTCATCGATCCTGAGATTGCGTGCAATCGTATAAATCCAAGCTGCTGCCGAGCCTCTTTGTGCCGAGTAAGACCCGGCTTTGCGCCATACGGTCAGCAACGCCTCCTGGGTCAATTCCTCTGCCGCCGCCTCGCTCGTGCTACCGCCACGCATTAAAAATGCCTTAATCCGTGGCGCGAAAAAATCGAAAAGCTCGGCAAACGCTTCCTTGTCGCGAAACTCTGCGATGCGGGCAAGAAGTTGTTCTGGCGGGAGTTCCGTCGGCATAAATGGGGGCAGCTCACTGTTAGCACTACGCCGGCTCCGACACGCCTACGCACTTCGACGCTTCCGGTCAT
>CAZWCL010000513.1:0-2670 GCA_964632265.1 uncultured Hyphomicrobiaceae bacterium
AAGCTGCGCCATCTGCCATCAGTTGACGGCGTGCTTTTGCACACCGACGCAGAGGCTGCGATGATCGCGCATGGCCGCCTGCCGCTCACCGAGGCTGTGCGGCAGGTGATCGCGGGCTTGCGAGAGGCGTTATTGGACGGGCGGGAGGTCAATACCGATCCGGTGGCTGTGCTCGCGGTTGCTGTGGAACAGCTCGAGGCGGATGCGGCGCCTTCTCTGCGCCCGCTCTATAACCTGACCGGCACCGTGCTCCATACCAATCTTGGACGTGCGGCCCTCGCACCAGAGGCGATCGATGCGGTGGTTGCCACTGCCCGCGGGGCGAGCAATCTCGAATTCGATCTCGATACCGGCAAGCGCGGCGAGCGAGACGCCCATGTGGCAGACGAAATTGCCAGGATAACGGGCGCGGAAGCGGCCATCGTCGTTAACAACAACGCCGCCGCCGTCATGCTTGTTCTCAACACGCTCGGGCTGGGCGAGGGCGTTGCCGTTTCGCGGGGCGAACTTGTCGAGATCGGTGGCTCTTTCCGTATCCCGGATATCATGGCCCGGTCCGGCTCCCGGCTGGTCGAGGTTGGGACTACGAACCGGACGCACCTAAAAGATTTCTCCGGTGCACTGGGTGATGGCGCGGCGATGATCATGAAGGTGCACACGTCCAACTATGTCATCGAGGGGTTCACGGCGGAGGTTCCCGAACGTGATCTTGCCGCTCTTGCCCGTGAGCACGGTGTGCCGTTCATCAACGACCTTGGCAGCGGGACCCTCGTTGACCTGGAGCGGTGGGGGCTCCCGCATGAGCCAACACCGATGGATGCTTTCAAGGCCGGGGCCGATGTCGTGACGTTCTCCGGCGACAAGCTGCTCGGTGGACCGCAGGCGGGCATGATCGCCGGACGGCGCGACCTCATCGAGCGCATTGCGCGCAATCCAATGAAGCGGGCGCTGCGCTGTGACAAGATGACGATCGCTGCACTGGCGGCGACGTTGCATCTCTACCGGAACCCAGACCGGCTCAACGAGCGGTTGCCGACGCTGCGCTGGCTGACTCGGCCAAAGAGAGAGATCGAAGCCATGCGCGCGGCTGTTCTGCCGGGGCTGGAGACGACCTTGTCGGGGATCGCGAACATTGAGCCAATCGAGTGTGAGAGCCAGATTGGTTCCGGGGCGCTGCCGACCCGGGTGATCGAGAGTGCCGGCGTGGCTTTGACGCCGGCTGTTGAGGTCGGCTCGACCGGCCGTTGGCTGAGAGAATTGGGGGCGGCGTTCCGGCGTCTGCCGGTGCCGGTTATCGGGCGCGTTCAGGAGGACCGTTTCGTTTTCGATCTGCGCACGCTCGATGATGCGGAGATGTTTCTTGCTCAGCTCGACCAACTCGACCTGGCTGCCGTGAGCCCGCGCCCATGATTGTTGCTACCGCCGGTCATGTCGATCATGGGAAGACGCTTTTGATCAAGACGTTGACGGGCGTCGACACCGACCGACTGGAAGAAGAGAAGAGGCGTGGTCTGACGATTGATCTCGGTTTTGCCTATCTGCCGATCGAGGGCGTCAGCGAACCGGTTGGATTTATCGATGTGCCGGGGCATGAGAAGTTCATTCGCAACATGGTGTGCGGGGTCGCGGGCGTCGATATCGCCCTGTTTGTGATTGCCGCCGATGACGGCGTCATGCCCCAGAGCCGGGAGCATCTTGCGATCCTCGATCTGTTGGGTGTCCGGCAGGGGCTTGTCGCACTCACGAAAGTTGATCGCGTCGCGGATGAGCGCGTGCGCGAAGTCAGTGACGAGGTGGCAGAGCTGCTGGACGGGACGGCGCTCGCCAACTCGCCCGTATTTCCGGTCTCGGCGATAACGGGCCAAGGTGTGCAACAGCTCCGTGACGCGCTCGGCGCATGCGCCAAACAGACAGCGGCGCATGGCACGGCCGGTCATTTCCGCCTTGCTGTCGATCGGCGTTTCGACATCACTGGCGCCGGGCTGATCGTGACGGGGACGGTGTTCGCGGGCGCGGTATCCGTTGGCGAACAAGTTCGTATTCTCGCGCGGGATGGCGCGTTTCGCGTGCGTTCCATACGGGCACAGGATACCGAAACCGATTGTGCTGTCGCGGGCCAGCGTGCCGCGCTGAACCTCGCGGGGGCCGGTCTCAGCCGGCGTATTGTTGGGCGTGGTGATTGGGTCGTTGGCTCCGAGGCTCAAAAGCCGGTTGCCAAGTTCGACGGGCGGTTGCGCGTGCTCGCCAGCGAGGGGCGGGCCTTTGCGCATTGGACACCGGTGCATGTCCATCTCGGCGCGGCGGAGACGACAGGGCGTGTTGCCTTGCTGGATACCAAAACGGTGCCGCCCGGTGGCCGCGCGCTGGCGCAACTCGTCCTCGATACAGCAATCGGGGCTCAATACGGCGACGGCTTCATTATTCGGGATCAATCTGCAACGCGCACGATTGGTGGCGGACGGGTGATCGACATCTTTCCGCCCGCGCGGCGGCGCGGCGCTCCGCAGCGGCTGGCTGTTCTGGAGGCGCTGGAGACCGCTGATCACGACGCCGCTTTGGCATCGTACGCGGCGATTGCAAGCGGTGGCGTCGCATTGGAGCAGTTTGCGGTTGCACGAAACCTTACACAGACGGAGCGTGAGGCGATCGTCTCGCGCTTTGAAGGCCGGG
>CAZWCL010000514.1:0-2663 GCA_964632265.1 uncultured Hyphomicrobiaceae bacterium
CGCGCGGCGACGGTGATTGCGACGGCCTCGTTTGGGGAAATGCGCCGGAAACGGACCGCGCCGCCGGCAGGCATCTGCGCCAGCCGATGCAGGTCCTCAGGGATGACGGTCGCGATTTTAGGGTAGCCGCCGATAGTCTGGCGGTCAGGCATAAGGACGATTGGGCGGCCGTCGCGGGGGATCTGGACCGAGCCGAGCAAGGTGGCATCCGAGACCATGTCATCGCCGTGGCGCCAGGCTAGGTGTGGGCCTTCCAAGCGATAGGCCATACGGTTGCTTGCGGAAGAGACGCGAAACGGGCTGGCGTAGAACGCTTCTAACGTCTCATTTGAGAAATAGTGGCTCTGAGGTCCGTCGAGGGTACGTACTTGCGGTGACCACGGGGGGGATGAAGGTGCAAGTGCAAGGCCCGTCCGGGCGGTTGGCGAGGGCGCGCCCAGCGGCAGGGCGGTGCCGGGCGGAAGCGGCCTGCCCTCGAACAAACCAAGGCGCGATTTGGGGTCACTGGCACGGCTGGCGAAAGCGACAGGTGTTGCCAAGCCGCCGTCGACGGCCAGATAGCAAAATACGCCTGCCGTGGCGTTGCCGATCGTGATGCGGTCGCCAGGCTTGGCGGCGAAGCTGGTCCGATCGCCGACGCGGTCGTGATTGACGCGAACATCGACGCGGGCGCCGGTGACCGCGAGGATCGCCGGGCCGCCATGCAGGAGGAACGCCGCGCCAACGAGGCCGAGTTCAAGCGTCGCGTGGCTGACGTCATTGCCGACCAACAAATTGGCCGCGCGATGGGCGGGCAAATCCATTGCACCGCCCTCAGGGATGCCGTGAGAGGACCAGCCCGGACGGCCGTTGTCCTGGATCGTCGTCATTGGTCCGCAGGTCTCGAGGCAGAGATAGCGCATCAGACGGCCTCCGCGATCAGTTCGCCACGTTCCGCGGCGTCGGCCAGCTGGGCGAATTCTGGATGTGGTACGGGAAAGAATTCAACCTCGTCACCGACACGTAAGAAGGTGACAGGATCGCGGTCGGGTACGAATGAGTTGATGGGGGTGCGCCCAATAATGTGCCAGCCGCAGGGGCCCGCAATCGAACCGATCGCCGTCTGTGCGCCACCAATGGCGATGCCGCCACCCGGCACATGTTCGCGCGGCGTCTCGCGGCGCGGGAGGGCGAGTTCCGGGGGCAGGCCTGCGAGGTAGGCGAAACCGGGTAGGAAGCCGAACATGGCGACGGTATAGCGCGCGGACGCATAGCGCTCGAAGAGGTCTCGTTCACTCAAGACATTGGCGTTGGCGACAAGAGCGGCATCGGGGCCGAACGTATCACCGAAAGCCACTGGAATGCGCCACAGTCTTGGCGTGCGCACGGTCTCAGGCGGTTCGGACAGGTAGTGCGCGATATCGGATTCGACGTTTTCGAACGTCGTCGACAGGGGATCGTAGCGGACCAGCAGTGACGTGTAAGCGGGGACCGTTTCAACGAGACCGTTCATCTCGGTTTCGTTGATCGCGCGTTCGAGAGCGGCGACCGATGCCAGGGTCGAAGGTCTGATTTCATTGCCAAATTCGACGAGAACGGCATCGGCTGCCACCCACTTCGTGACGGGCTTGCTGTGCTCTGCGGGCAGACCGCTTCTCGCTGGTGGATACGTCGGCATTGACAACTCCTCACGAGATTCTTCTCAAGGTTTATTTTTAATGTTTTACAACTTTAAGTTTATAAGCGATACTGTTAATTGTTGTCGACGGGGATTTCTTGCGAGTTTCGGAGGTGGGTATGAGCGGTTGCAGTGTGTCGCGACTATCGAATGGGGGCGACTTGTCCAGGCGGCAAGAGGGTGGGGACGGTGCGGCGGCGAGGGGCGAAGCCGATGTCGCCGCGGTGCTCAAAGCCTTCAATACGTGGGCATTTAAGCGGGAGCATCCCTGTGAACCGCAGCTTCTCAAAACGTTCGTTGCGCAGCGGACGCGACGGTCTCGGCCACTTTCATTTGTGCTTTACTGGGGAAAAGGCCCGCGCGACCGGCAGGCGCCACCGGACCTGCAGTGCCTCGATTATCTGCATTCGTTTCGCGATCGCATCGAGCAGGCCTATTCGCCGAATGCACAAATCGTTCTGTGTCTGACGGATACGCACGCGCAGCACAATGGTCACGCGGCGGGCGAGACACGGCGCTATTTCAGCGAGATCAGCGCTGCCGCGCGCGAACGGGGTTTCGAGACATGCTTCCTGAGTGAGCTCGTTGGCCGGTACGGTGACGGGCCGGTTGATGTGGAGCCGGTCTCTTGCGACGTCATGGCGGGGCTCATCGACAGTGCCGCCAAGTGGTACCGTGGTCCGGGCAGCGTCGAAGATGGTGCTCGGCAGTATCTCGCAATGAACATGGTTGAGAAGCGGGCTGTCGCCGCCGGTTTTCCTGAAAGCATTTTCGTGACGTTCAATGGCAGCCAGTACCGGTCGATCTTCCCGGCCGAAATTCCGAAATTCTACATGTATTCCATGAAGAAGGGCACGAGCATCAAGCCGTGGTTCGTGGACGAGACCGGGCAGCCTTACGAAGGCGCTGCCGGCATGAGTTCTCACGGAAAGGCAGCCTGAAGCTGCCACTTCTAGAGCGGGTCCGACCTTGGTGGAATCGCTTTCGCGATTTCACTGAGGTCGGT
>CAZWCL010000515.1:0-2660 GCA_964632265.1 uncultured Hyphomicrobiaceae bacterium
ATGCCGTGCGAGCCCCTGTGCAATCCGCCGCGCCGCCAGAATATCCTTCGTACAGGTGAAGCAATGCGCAAAGAGAGCCGTACCCCGCACCGGCCCGGCCGGCAGATCGATCCGGGCAGCCAGCTCATGTCCGTCAGCCCCGGGAAACGTCGCGCGGATCGGTTGTGCCATATGTCTTGCTCCGGTTCATTGTCGTGACGCGGAACACACTGAGGCCAAACGATCACCGAAACCAGTCTCCTCCCCATCACATCTCTTCAAGAAAACGCTCGCCGCACGCAGTCTCGGCAACTGCCGGACATTCAGTCGGAAAGCTTCGCCCGAAGTGCCGCATTGAACGCATCGGCCTGTTCATACATCACCCAGTGTCCGGCATCCGGAATAACCGTCGCGTCGAGTTCGGGATGATGCTCTCCGAGGATACCGATAACCGTCGGGACATCAGGATACGCGACCACATCTTGATCCCCCCAGATGCATCTCAGCGGTACCGTCGTGCGCGCCACGCCCTTCTTGACGGTATCGCTGTGCGAGTGGCGGCGTGATCTGAACCGCGCCTTGGCGACATTCTCCGCCTGGAGATCAATGGCCAGATCGTCAATCCGGCTCGCATCTGCAAACATCAGCATTTCGAGTACACCGCGATGCACCTCGCGCTTCTCGGCTTCACTCATTCCGGAGCGTTCCTTGGGAAACTCCATCACAGGTCTCTCGGCCACGCCCAGCGCCGACGTCCCGATGATAAGCCAATCACGCACATAATCGCCAAGCGTTGGCATCGCGAGCGACGAAACGTGGCAACCAAACGAAAACGTCACGAGTCTTAGTCCGTCCGACGGCTGGAAAAGCTGCCTGATACCTATATTCAGCGCCTCCGCAGCCCCCGCCGGATGCGACAAATCGCATGGGTCTGAGCTGTCGCCGAGCCCGGCCAGGTCGCACGTCCACACCGTATGCCTGTCGGCAAGCGCCGGAACCGTCCGGCACCAGTGTGTCCACGATCCCGATCCGCCATGCACCAGAAGGACCGGTGGCCCGCTGCCCCAGCGCCGCCATGCCAAATGGCCGGCCCCGCACGGCGTCGCAAAGCGTTCGCCCGCCCTGTCCAGAGCCCGCACGTCGTCCATGTTCAAAATCGCCTTGGGCAGTTGATTAAGATCGTTCATCATCATTCCGGTTCATCGTCATTGTCCCTGAGGTCATGACCGCGATACAAAGCTGACCAGCAACCGGCAAGAGCCCAGGAGAAAAATCCCATGCAGGCTGACAGCAATCTCAAGGTGAATGGCGACCGTCTCTGGGACAGCCTCATGGAAATGGCGAAAATCGGCGCGACACCCAAAGGCGGTGTCAAGCGCCTCACACTCACGGACCTCGACCGCGAAAGCCGGGATCTGTTTGCCGAGTGGGCCAAGGATGCGGGCTGCACCATGAGCGTCGACCGGATGGGATCGATGTTCCTGCGCCGGGCGGGAAGCGACGACACCCTGCCCCCTGTCATGATCGGCAGCCATCTCGATACCCAACCGACTGGCGGTAAATTCGATGGCGCTCTGGGCGTCCTCGCCGCTCTGGAGGTTGTTCGCACATTGAAGGATCTGGATATAAAGACGCGCCACCCGATCGAGATCGTAAACTTCACCAACGAAGAAGGCTCGCGCTTCGCCCCGGCGATGGTCGCCTCTGGTGTGTTCGCCGGCATCCTGGACATTGACTTCGCCTATGCCCGAACCGATGAAGACGGCAAAACGCTCGGCGAGGAACTCGAGCGTATTGGCTACGCTGGCGAGGTGCCCGTTGGCGGCCGCCCCTTCCACGCGTTTCTCGAGGTCCACATTGAGCAGGGTCCATTCCTGGAGGAAGACGGTATCGACATTGGCGTCGTAACGTTGGCTAACGGCCAGAAATGGTTTGAGATAACCGTGGAAGGCTTTGAAAGCCACGCCGGGCCGACGCCGATGACCCGACGCCGGGATGCCCTCCTCGGCGCTGCCGGAATCATCGAGGCGGTCAATGATATCGGTATGGCCCATCAGCCGGGCGGCTGCGCGACCGTTGGTATGATCCAGTCGGAACCGAATTCACGAAACGTCATTCCCGGCAAGGTTTTCCTCACCGTAGACTTCCGCCACCCCGACCCGGACCAACTCACTTCGATGGCCGAAGAGCTGCAAAAACGCGTCCCCGCGATCTGCGAGCGGCGTCAGGTTACCGCAACAATGGAAGAGATTTTCGACTTTGCGCCTCTGCATTTCGACGAGCGCTGCATCAAGGCGATCCGCAACGCCGCCGAGAAGCTTGGCTTCTCCCATCGTGACGTCACCTCTGGCGCCGGCCATGATGCGGTTCATCTGGGCATGGCTGGCCCTGCCGGCATGATTTTCACGCCCTGCGTTGATGGCATCAGCCACAACGAAGCCGAGGACATGACCAAGGAGTGGGCTGAATCAGGTGGAAGTGTTTTGCTGCACGCCGCCTTAGAACTGGCCGAGATTGTCGACTGAGCCGAACGCACTTCGACGAGGGCAAATTGCGTAAAATGGGCAGGCCCCCACCTTCCCAAGTCGCTTCGAAGCCGCCTCAGGCCCGCTTGACCCGCATCGTCTCGGCTGCATCGGGGCCCAGAACAACCGTCTTCACGGCTTCAGCAATGTGTGGAC
>CAZWCL010000516.1:0-2650 GCA_964632265.1 uncultured Hyphomicrobiaceae bacterium
AGAGGAGTTTCGAATATGGGGCTGACCTCATCTCCCGCCTTGAGCACGTAGATCGGGCAGACTTCCATCATTTCCTTAAGCCGCTCGGCAAGCGACGACTTACCGCCGCCGACAGGTCCCAGTAGATAGAGGATCTGCTTACGCTCTTCGAGGCCCTGCGCGGCGTGACGGAAGAAGCTCACGATGCGCTCAATGGTCTCCTCGAGACCATAGAAATCCTTGAAGGCCGGATAGACCTTTATCGTTCGATTGAGGAAAATCCTCCCGAGACGCTGGTCCGTCTGGGTGTCGACAACCTCGGGTTCGCCGATCGCCGTTATCATGCGCTCGGCCGCACTGGCATACATCGACGGGTCGTCGCGGCATGCCTCGAGATAGTCGCGCAGCGGCATTTCGCTTTGCTTCTGCGCATCGTAATTCTGCGTGTATAGATCGAAGAGTTCGCTGGCTGTCGTCATGGTGTCGTCTCGCTCGCGCTTTGCTCTGCTCGCTCGTCGTGTGATCCTATCGGCCGGAGTCGGCCCCGAACAATTGACCTTCGTGGCGCCTCATAGCGCCGACTGAAGTTCCCCGGACCGCCACATCGAGTTGCTTATCATACCATATCCCCGAATTATCGGCGCGGACATAAGTTCCTCAGACGCGACGCTTGGCTACATCTTATACGTATGTGCATTACGTAAGAATTCTAGGGCTCGGATCAGGCGTAGTTTTGTTCATCAGGTGAAGATCGCGCGACATTGCATGTTCACGAACAACATTCGAAGCAGGCACTTAGAGCGGGTCAGACCTTGGTGGAATCGCTTTCGCGATTTCACTGAGGTCGGTAGTCCCGCTCTACACTATTGGAGTAGATCAATTTTTTTTCCGGTTTAGCCGGCGACGGCCCCGGTTACGAACGGTCTGCAACTCAACCGGAAATGATCGAGGGCCGATGAACGAGAATTTCGAACAAATTCATCACAACCCCGTAGACCCCGGTGCAACCAATTCCGCACACCTGCTCCGCGTCAAACGCGCACCATGAGCAATTGGTGGAACACTGCCTGCCAGCGGACCTGCTCCGCTCCGCTCAGGATCGCCGCAGCTTCTCGGGCAATCCGGTAAGCCTGTGCCGACGCCCCCATCTTGGTGGCTGCCGCGTGGGCGGCTGACAGGTCCGTCGCAGCAGCCTCTTGCTGACCGGCAGCAAGCCGGCTCAGAGCTCGTACGCGGAACAGCTGCGGCTCAAAAAGGAGCGCCCCCGACTGGCGCACGAGATCGAGACCAGTATTTGCTTCGTCGAGAGCGCGGTCGAAGTCGCCAAAATTGAATGCGGCCGAACTTCGCCAGGCGTGTATCATTGGCAGGAGTTGCCCCGCACCCGTTGACCGGTAGAGATCAGCCGCCTCGGCAAGTGCCACAAAGCTTTGGCGCGGGCTGTCACCAATTTGCGCGCAAGCGAGAATAGCATCGTTCCAGGCGATCCAGTATGCGAACTCATGCGTCGTCGCCAGAGAACGCGCCTCATGCGCCAGCAACATCGCCTGTGACGCTTCGCCAACCTCCAAAGCAGCCAGAGCAAGAACCGAAAGGCTATGGGCGGAGGTATGCGAATGATTGAGCGCTTCGCATGCCGCGCGGGCGTTTTCGCGGGCCACGCGGGCCGATTCCGGACGGTGCGCATAGGCCGACAACCAAGCAAGATGCGCCAGAGCCAGGCACCTTTGGTCTGAGCCATAAGACAATCGTAGAACCGCGTGCCGATCCGGATCATAGTCGGCCAACACACAGGTGTAATCATGCCGGGCCCCTGCGATGTTGCCCGCAAGCATGAGTGTCAATCCGTTGAGGCGCTTGACCAACAAACGCATGCCCAGCGAACGCCGCGTCGCGCCAGCCATGTCCCGCTTGAGCCTCAATTCCAGATGCTTACCTGCAGTCAGCGCACCGCGAATATCTCCTTTTACCAAATGGCACGATTGTGCCAACCAGAGCGATCGGAACTCCTGGCCATACGGCACCGGCTGATCGGTGTCAGCCGCATCGATCGAGCGCAGATAGGCATCGAATACGGCATCTGAACCGTTGCCTTCCACAATGGCAAGTTGAACGCCAAGCAACTGCAGAAGAGAGCGCTCGAAGGCTGGACTGAATGCTTCGTCCTGACATTCATCCAATGCAGAACGTAGATAGTCGACGGCATCGGCATAATCGCCTTGCGCAATCGCCTGCCATGCAGCCTTGCTGAACCAGCGCTTCGACTGGCGCATGTTGGATGCGGCCCGATAATGGCGCGCGATGGCTTCGGGCTCGACGGCCCGCGACTGCCGCCCCTGCGGCACGCGGATTGCCGCCGCATGCGCGTGAAACTGCCGACGCTTCAGCTCCGCGACCGACTGATAAGCAGCACACTGTGCGGCGTCGGAAACGAACCGGAGCAAGGTGTCGGCTTTAATCGGCAAGCCGTTACGTTGAGTCCCGGCCCGCGTCCGCTGTCGTCTCTTGCTTCTGTCAGCTTCCGGCACTACCTCGAGGACATCCCGCTGAAGCAACGCTTCAAGCCCGCCAACCAGGCGGCCGGCCGATATCGCTAGCATTTCACCCAATGCATTCGCACTGAAAGAAGCTCCGGCACTTGCAGCCGCACGCACCAGCGGTTTGAGGTCAC
>CAZWCL010000517.1:0-2641 GCA_964632265.1 uncultured Hyphomicrobiaceae bacterium
GGTGTTTCCCTATACCACCGAAGACCTCGGCGTCGGTGAGCGCCTGCTGTCGGCGGGTTGCGAGGTTTTGATGCCTTGGGGGGCGCCGATCGGAACAGCGCGGGGTCTTGCAAATCCCTATGCCTTAAAGACAATGCGGAACTACTTTCCAGGAACGCCCCTTGTTGTCGATGCGGGCATCGGTGCGCCTTCGCACGCGATGCAGGCGATGGAGATGGGTTTTGACGCCGTTCTCCTCAATACAGCGGTCGCCAAGGCGGCAGATCCCGTCGCCATGGGCAAGGCCTTTGGAGAGGCCGTCAGCGCCGGGCGGCTCGCATTCGAGGCGGGCCTGATGGAGGCGCGCGATATGGCGGCGCCCTCGACGCCAGTTGCCGGCACCCCCTTCTTTGATCTGGATAGACCACGATGACGCCAACCCACACCACGTCGCGTGCCAAGGCTGCGGCCATCGGTCTTGATGTCTTCTACCCGATCGTGCCAGATCTTGACTGGCTCAATCGCCTTCTCGCCACCGGCATCCGCACCGTCCAATTGCGCGCCAAAGACATGGACGATGCAGAACTTGGCCGGCAGGTTAGCGCGGCCGTATCGGCATGCCGCAATGCCGGCTGCCAGCTCATCGTCAATGACTACTGGGAGATCGCGATCGAGACTGGGGCCGATTTTGTGCATCTCGGTCAGGACGACCTTGCGACCGCCGATCTGGACGCGATCCGCGCCGGCGGATTGAAGCTTGGCATCTCGACGCACAGCCTTGATGAACTGAATATCGCGCTCGCGGCGCGTCCCGATTATATCGCGCTCGGTCCGATCTATGAAACCAAGCTGAAGGACATGCCGTGGAAGCCGCAGGGTCTCGCCAAGTTGGGCGAATGGCGCGCGAAGATCGGCGATTTGCCGCTCGTTGGCATCGCCGGCATTACGGTCGAAAGGGCAACAGGTGTGATCGAGGCGGGCGCTGATTCAGCGGCCGTCATTACCGATTTCATTACGCACCATGATCCGGAGGCACGCGTTCATGAATGGCTTCGGTGGGCTGAAACCGTACGCTGAGGACACACGTGGCTTATCGCTTCAAATTCAAAGAAACGCCCGAGGAAGGTGTTCGCCGCATCGCGGGCGAGCAAACCGCGAAGATCCTTGCGCGCCTGAGCGTTGATCGTGGTGAAGCCGTAACGCTGCATGAAAGCCGCAAGGCGTTGAAACGTCTCAAGGCGCTCTTGAAGCTGGTGCGGGCACGCCTGCCGCGCACAGTTTACCAAGACGTTTACGGCCGCGTCCGGACTGTGTCGGGTGACCTCTCGTTGCTACGCGACCTGGACGTGATGCCTCAGACACTGGCGCTGCTGACAGCCGCGCAGCCTGAGATCAGCGATCCGACCAGGAATACAATAGGGACCGCATTGATGGCGGCGGCGCCCAAGACTGTGGAGGCGACACGGCGTGACCTCATTGCTGTTGCGATCAAAGATGTCGAAGCACTGGACTCGGCAATGAGTGACCTTGCACTCGGCGACGCCACTTTCAAGAATTTGAGCGAAGGTGTTGCAGCCGGGCTGGTGCGTCTGAGACAGGATCGGGAGCGCGCACTTAAGAGCCACGATGACGAAGCCTACCATGACTGGCGTAAGAGCGCTCAGCTGCACTGGCGTCAGTTGCGTCTCATCTCGTTTGTATGGCCGGAGGCCATAGAGGTCAGGGTCAAGGCCGCCAAGGCGCTTGCCGCGACCCTCGGGCATGATCACGATCTCACTGTTCTGGCCGGTTTCATCGATGGCTTGCCAGCCAGGCAGCTCAAGGTCCAGCAACGACGTACCGTTGAGCGTGCCATCCGCACGCGCCAGCAGGCGTTGCGCGCCGAGGCCCGCGCCCATGCTCACCTGCTGGTTGATCTGAAGCCGGGTCAGTTCGCGCGCAAGTTAAAGCATTACCATCGTGCACGACGTGCTGCGCACAAACTCGAACGGCCACTCGTCGACATCTTTGAAACCGAGGCGGCGGCGTCACCAGCCGCGTAGACTTCGACGGCGTCCGAGCCACGTTGGCTGCGGCGGCGTGGCTTCAGTGCCAGGATAATCTCCGCCTCCTGTCCAGCGCGACACCATCGCCGCGGGATGTCATCGAAGTGTTGCAGAGGTCATCTACTCGAAGGCGCGATGGCGCAGGCTCGTGAGCTGCGGGCCATCCTGCATTTTACATTTCAGGCAATCCATACGGAGAACCCAATGTCCCGCGATACTGCGATTGTCCCCACGGAAGATGTTTCATTCGACGATTTCGATGAACTCAACAATCCGCGCCCCGACGCGACCGATTTCGATGCGGTCGTGGACGAGGCTCTGTCCCGCCGGGGATTTCTCGGCGGCGTCATGGCCTTCGGGACAACAGCATTCCTGCTCGGCACAAGCGCGCTGACGCCAACACCGGCCGCCGCGAAAGGGCGATTTGCCTTCGACGCCGTCGCAGCAAGCACCGAAGACACGGTCACCGTGCCGAAAGGCTTCAAGTGGCAGACGGTCGTCAAATGGGGCGAGCCGCTGTGGTCGGACGGCGACGACTTTGACCAGGCAACGCGCGGCACAGGGGCGAGCCAGGAAAAGGCGTTCGGCGACAACAACGACGGTATGTCGCTGTTTGC
>CAZWCL010000518.1:0-2639 GCA_964632265.1 uncultured Hyphomicrobiaceae bacterium
GGCGGACAAAGGTTTATCCGTTCCGCGAGGACGACCTTGTGCGCCTGAGCTTGGCGCTTGGCCGGTTTGCGGAAAGGGGCGCGAGCTTTCTTATTACCGCCTCGCGGCGTACCCACGCGGATCTCTTGCGTGCCGTCGATGACGCAACTTCGGCGGTGCCGCGTATACTTTGGCGCAATGAGGCGGACGGGGCGAACCCCTACGCTGACTTTCTCGCCAAGGCGGATGCGTTCGTTATCACAGCCGACTCAGTCAACATGACCGGTGAAGCGTGCGCGACCGGGCGGCCAATTCATGTCTTTCACCCCGAGGGGGGCTCGCGGAAGTTCACCACGTATCATCAAAGCCTTGAGGCCATGGGAGCGACGCGGCCGCTCGACGAAGCGAGCGCCAGTGTCGCCGCGTGGTCCTACACGCCCAAGGTGGCCACGGAGACGATTGCGCGC
Source organism: uncultured Hyphomicrobiaceae bacterium (assembly GCA_964632265.1). Lineage (GTDB taxonomy): Bacteria > Pseudomonadota > Alphaproteobacteria > Rhizobiales > Hyphomicrobiaceae > CAJQQK01. Next base: position 447 of record CAZWCL010000518.1, read on the forward strand.
GAGATCGAGGCGCGGATTGCGCGACGGTGATCGCGCGGTGGCGCCATGCTGATAAATCCCGAGGCACGTGACGTGGGTTGGTTCGCGCACCAGGTTTTTTCGCCTCAATCATCCATTGGATGACTTGAGAGACTGTGACAAGCCGCGTCAATCGGCTAAACTCGTATTGGACTGCAGGCGCCTGGGCGCTGGCTGGGAATATGCCCAATTCAAAGAGGTTATCGATGACCGCAAGCGACAACGACAACGCTGAGAACAAATGGATCGGCAAGCGCACGATTCGTCCGGACGGTGAGGACAAGGTAACTGGCCGCGCCACCTACGGCGCTGATTTTTCAATGTCAGGCATGATTCATGGCAGAGTGCTGCGCTCACCGCACGCGCATGCCCGGATCAGATCGATCGATACGTCAAAGGCAGAGGCGTTGCCGGGGGTCAAGGCGGTCATAACCGGTGACGATCTCATGTCGTTTCCGCTCGACAAGGCCGTGGTTGTCGGTATCCAGGATATGCGCTGGATGAGCCGCAATGTCATGGCGCGGGACAAGGCGCTGTTCGTCGGCCATCCGGTCGCCGCCGTTGCCGCGACATCACCGCTGATCGCCGCCAAGGCGTGCAAGCTGATCGAAGTCGATTACGAAGTGCTCGATTGGGTAATCGACGTCGAAGAAGCAATGAAGCCGGACGCGCCGATCCTGCACGACCACATTCGGGCACCCGGCGACGAGAGCGGCAAGCCCTCCAACATCGCCAACAAACTCGAGCATAAGCTTGGCGATATAGACGCCGGCTTTGCCGAAGCCGATGTCATTATCGAGCGCAGCTTCAAGACGGCGCCGGTCCACCAGGGCTATATTGAGCCGCATGCGTGCGTCGGCAGCGTTGGCAAAGACGGCAAGGCGACGATCTGGTCGTCGACACAGGGTCATTTTATGGTGCGTGGCATGTGCGCGTACCTCACCGGCATCCACCAGTCGAACATCCTGTCGATCCCGGCTGAAATCGGCGGCGGCTTCGGCGGTAAGACGATCGTCTATCTTGAGCCGCTGGCGCTGATGCTCTCGAAAAAATCGGGTCGCCCGGTCAAGATGCAGATGTCGCGCAATGAGGTCTTCAATGCGACGGGGCCGACGTCGGGCTCGGTCTCAAAGGTCAAGATCGGTGCCAAGAAGGATGGCACCATCGTTGCGGCTTATGGGGAGTTCGCGTTGCAGGCAGGGGCGTTTCCCGGGGCGCCAGTGCGCGGTGCGGCCGGGTGCGCGTTCGCGCCCTACGACATCAAGAACGTCCACGTTTGGGGTTATGATGTCCTGTGTAACCGTCCGAAGGCGACCGCCTACCGCGCACCGGGGGCGCCGATTGGTGCTTATCCGGCCGAATGTGTGCTCGATGAAATCGCCGAGGCGATCGAGATGGACCCGCTGGAGCTTCGCCTGAAGAACGCTGCCAAGAAGGGCACCAAGGCCGCTTACGGTCCCACTTACGGGCAGATGGGGTACGTCGAGACTATCGAGGCGGCACTGGCGCATGATCATTACAAGGCGCCGCTCGGGCCAAACCAGGGCCGCGGCGTTGCCTCCGGTTTCTGGTTCAACGGGGCCGGTGAATCGAGTGCGCGCGTTGCGGTCAACGAGGACGGCTCCGTCACCGTTGTCACTGGTCACCCCGACATTGGCGGTAACCGTGCGTCGATGGTCAATATCACCGCTGAATTGCTCGGAATTCATTATTCCGAAGTTCAGGCAATCATCGGTGATACGCAGTCGATTCCCTTCAGCGCCGTGACCGGGGGCAGCCGCGCAACATTTGCCGCCGGCATGATGGTCAATCAGGCGACGAAAGAGGTCATCGGCATTCTCCGCGAGCGGGCTGCGAAGATCTGGGAGATCGATCCGGAAGCGGTCGTCTGGGAAAATGGGGCGGCCCGTCCTGCCGGACCCAATGCCGGCGACTTCGAGCCGTTGACGCTGCCCGACCTTGCCGCCAAGGCGAGTGCGACAGGCGGCCCGATCAACGCGCGTGCCTCATCGACGACGACCGGTGCGACGGGGGGCTTTGCAACCCACATCTGTGACGTCGAAGTTGATCGCGAGACGGGGCGAGTCGAGATCGTCCGCTACACGGCGTTTCAGGATGCCGGCCGTGCTATCCACCCAAGCTACGTCGAAGGACAGATGCAGGGCGGTGTCGTGC
>CAZWCL010000519.1:0-2630 GCA_964632265.1 uncultured Hyphomicrobiaceae bacterium
ATCGATCCGGCGGCAGGACGGGCTACCGCCGGTGATGATGAAGCGCTCTATCGCTCTCGTGGCGATGTTGGTGTGTGGGTTGTTTGCCCAGGCCGCCAACGCCGCAGACCCGGCAATCCCAACAGATGTCTTCATGCAGCGCCAGGCTGGTGACCAGCAGCTCGCGCGGGACTTCCTGATCGGTGCCAAGGTGTACAATGACGAAAACAAGATTGTTGGGGATGTAGAGGATCTTATCCTCAACGAAGTCAATCAGGTGGAAGGCGTTATCATCGGCGTGGGCGGTGTACTCGGCCTCGGTGAAAAACGCATTGGCGTGCGCTACACGGCTCTCGATATCCAGATCAAGGACGGCAATCAGGTTGTAGTCTTGCCCGAAGCCACGAAAGAAGTACTCAAGGCGCTGGAGCCCTACCAACGCGCGCGTCCGCCGAAATCGTTCTTCGAACGTGCAATGGAAAAGGCTAAGGAGCTAACCGCCAAGACCACCGACACAACCAAGGACGCGTATAACCGGGCCAAGGAAAAGGTTGGGCCGGCTTACGAAAAGGCCAAGGAACGCGCGAGCGAAGCCTATCAGGCCGCCAAAGAAAAGGTCCAGGAAACCGTCGACAAGCCGCAAGAAGAGACGCAGCCGCAATAGTTGCAACGCGGCGGTTGTTTGAACGGCTTTTGTGACAGTCGACACCGTCCTGCGCACGTCGCAGGGCGGTTTTTTATAGAAGGTTTTCCAAGCACACGGTCCTGTCGGATGGCTTGGAAAGCACTTCAGTGATCAACCGCACGCAACTCACGCCTCTTCACGTCAAGAGCAGACCCACGGGAGCGCGGCTCAGCTCTGGATGGCGTAACCGATGACGGCGCCGACGAGGGGATACATCCGGAATTCTATGCCGCGTGCAACGGATGCCACGGCTGTGGTTACCTCGGGGAACAACGTCAGTACGGCGAACAGCATGGCGGCTGCGAAGGCAAACAGAAGTGACGACGGGCCAGGCTGCGAAACATCCTTCAGAACGGCAGCCGCCAACAATCCGATAGCCCAAACCAGAAACGCGAATAATCCGGCGATGAGGAAGAGATTGAGATCTCCCACGTTCGGCAAATATTTCAAGAGCTCAAGGCCGGCATACCAGCCGACCACGAGTTGCACGATGATGAGCAGCAACCGTCCCAACATAAAATTCAATCCACCCATTTAAGGTCTAGACCGCTTGCCCGGCACGGCGCTGACTTGTCAACGTCCGGGCAGGTCTACGTCCGAGCTATACACTGAAGTTTTCGGCAAGGTGTCGCCTCGATGGCACGCCGGGCGCCGCATTCAATCGGTTATGCGGCCGGTTGCAGCATAAGATAGGCCGCCCCCAGAACAACCGCCGCCAACAGCCAAAGAAGCGTTTTCCACCACTTGGGGGTTCGTCGCTCGGTCATGCTGGTTCCCGCGGCCGCCCCTGGGACCGGTGCTGGATCCGGGGGGCCGGGTGCTGCTGCACCTGCTACCCCTGATGCAACTGGGTTGGTCACAACTGCGGTCTCTGACGGGGAGAGCGTGGCGCCCGCCTGCGCGCCCGTCGGTCGCCCGTCGTCCACTATCACGACCACGGGTTGCCAACGCCGGTTCACTTGCGGGTTGGCGCGAGATTTTATGTAGTCGGCTACGCTTTGTGCAATCTCGCGTTCTACCGCTGACTTATCAAAAACGCCGGAGGCATCAGATAGCGAAACCGCCGGCTGTGGCCAGGAGCAGCTTGGTGCTTGCCCTGTCGGTATCGCTATGCGCAATGCGGGGGCGTTTTCTTCGAATTCAAGGGTCAGGCCTGCCAACTGGAACGCCGAGAGGCCGTGTCGCGGCAAAACATCACGCAACACCGTTTCGACATCCGCGCGGTGGCGCTCGAGCATGATCATGACGTCGTTGAGCCGGCTCGCCACCCTTGCAGGCCCCACCGGCTGTGGCGTTTCCAGCGCGCCATCGATGGGCTCAAGGTCAATTCGAGCCGTGATTAGATGATTTTCCGGCAACAGACCAAACCTTATCCGCAACACAGTTTCATCCGTGGACACTGGCCATGTTCAGCCGAATTCATCAAGGAAGATGGGCGGAGTTGTCATGTTAAGTCCGCCAGCATGTCACCGGCGGACCACGGCCCGTTGCTCGCCTGCCGCGCTATGCAATCGCGCGGGAAGTCTCAGCGGTCTCAGTCGGGCGTAGACCAAGCAGATGACAGATTGCGTAGGTCAGGTCGGCTCGGTTGAGCGTGTAGAGATGGAATGTCTGCACACCGTGGTCGACAAGGTCCATAACCTGCTCCGCTGCTATGGCGGCGGCAACGAGATGTGTCGTCGCCGGGTCGTCTTCCAGGCCCTCAAACCGGCGGGCCAGCCATGAAGGCATCGACGTGCCGCACTGTGCCGCGAATTTCGAAACCTGCTTAAAGTTGTGTATCGCCACGATGCCTGGCACGATCGGACACCAGATGCCGTGCGCCCGGACACGTTCGACAAAGCGCAAATAGTGCTCATTGTCGAAGAAGAATTGCGTGATAATGCGCGACGCACCGGCGTCAACCTTGGCTTTGAGGTTGTCCAGATCCGCGATCATCGTCGGGCTTTCCGGATGACCCTCGGGG
>CAZWCL010000520.1:0-2622 GCA_964632265.1 uncultured Hyphomicrobiaceae bacterium
GGACTTCCTTGATCATCTCCGGATCGAGCGCAGAGGTTGGCTCGTCAAAGAGCATAATGCGCGGCTGCATGCACAGCGCCCGGGCGATTGCCACGCGCTGCTGCTGTCCACCGGACAGCTGACCCGGGTACTTGTCGGCCTGCTCCGGTATCTTGACGCGCTCCAGATAGTCCATTGCAATGCGTTCCGCCTCAGCACGCGGCATCTTGCGCACCCACTGCGGGGCAAGGCATAGATTATCGAGAACCGACAGGTGCGGGAACAGATTGAAACTCTGAAACACCATGCCGACTTCGGAGCGGATCTTGTCGATATTTCTGACGTCGTTAGTCAGTTCGATCCCGTCGACGGAGATCGTTCCCTGCTGATGTTCTTCAAGACGATTAATGCAGCGGATCAGGGTGGATTTGCCGGACCCTGAAGGCCCGCAGATGACGATGCGTTCACCTGATGCAACCGACAAATCTATGTCGATGAGGACATGGAAATCGCCGAACCACTTATTGACGCCCACCATCGAAATGGCAGGTGTGTCATCGTATGCCGGTTGTGTCCTGTCGACTGCTGCTTCAGCCATAAGGTACCTTCCGCGCAACTCTTCACGGAGCCTGCAACCGCTTATGACCAAGGACGTGTTATTGCCCGGTAAATGATCCACGATCGCAAGCTACCCATGACTATGCAGCACGCCCAAGGCCTGTGCAATGACTGAAATTGCTCAGTTATTGAGCGGAATGTAAGTATTTTGTGAAATAGCGTTAGACTTTTGGCTAATGCGCTTTGCCCTCGTCGACGGGCGGTCGCCGGTCAGCCAGCGGACATAGAGGCGTTGGAACGTCTGTTTTGGGGCGGCAATTAACGATTCATAAATGAACTTTACTCAATCCTAGGTAGTCAGTGATTTCCTGATCAATTCGTTCCGTGCAAGATGGGCGACCGGCCGTCACGCGTAAAAAATGTCTGTCTCATCAAAGACTGAGCAATGGAACGGCCACACTTATGCTGAGTTGAGCATGTGTCGTTGCGTAGCCGCGCGGATGGCCTGCCCGGCACCCGGCGATGGATTTTTCGAGATGTCGATTTTAACGCCATACCAATACCGCCCGATGATGTTCGGAGCCTTGGCCGCGGTCTACACTGCAGCTGCCGGGCTCATTTTGGCTGGTGCGGCCGCGGCCGAGGCGCCCCGAAATGACGGCCGGGCTGCCCAAAATTACGACAAAGCGACCATAAGTGTCGGTCAGGCCGCGGCGAATGTAGGAACGACGGTATCCTCGGCGTCGACTGCGGCCAGGACGCGCTTTTCGTTTACCGGACGCTTCCGTTTCCAGCCTTCCGCTGCGGAAAGTCTGCGGGATAGATCGCGCGATGCCACCGTGCCTTTAGGCCCGCCGGAGCCGCCGGTTCGCATTGGGGCCCATATTCCCGAAGCGACAGACAATCATGTTGAGGTTCCGAGTTACCGTGATCTGGCCTCGCCGCCGGACAAGGCCGGATCCGAACAAGCGGTAGCAGGCCGCGCGACTACTGCAGGCGAGCGTCGTAGCGCCGTGACGAGCACCGGCTCGATCGGGCCATCGGAAGCGGTCGAAACTGCGTTTCCCAAAGCCTCGCGATCGAGCCTTGGCCGGCAAGAAATGCCCGGGTCAATCGACTCTTCGGATACGGGCGCGGCTCGGAAACAACCACCGGCCAACGAGGTGGCAGCGGTTCGAAAGCCGGCGGATAGCCTACCCCGCAGCCGATCGCCTTCAGTAACCCGGGCATCCGTAGCGAACACAGGGCCACCGTTGCCGACCGTATACGATCGGCCTGAGAAGTCCGTTGACGGCGCACCAAACCCGGCCAGCCGGAGCACGGAGAAGATGCGAGTGCCAAAAACTCGCTCTAAGCCGCGTGAGCCGAGACGAACCCGAGCCGTGCGATCCCAAAAAAGCCCCTCGCGCGGCACCGGAGTTTTGGCAGATCATCCAAAATGGGCGCAGCGCGCGCTGGGCAGCTTGACCGGCGACTAAAAGGCCAGCCAAGCTGCCTTGCAGCTCAGTCAAACGGGCGTGTTCAGTCGCTGTTTTCGTTGGCAGGCGCCGGCTGCGCTGCGGCTGCAGGCGCCGGTTGCGCTGGCGCGGCGGCAGCCTGCGGCGGTGGGCGCGATACGTCGGCAGTAGGATCCTCGCTACGGCGGGATTTTCCCTCGAAGTATGCGCCCTGCTCGATCGCGAGTGATTTGTGATGCACGTCGCCTTCGACATGGCTTGACGCCTGCAACATTACTTTGTTGCCGCGGATTGACCCCATGACGTGACCACGCACCACGATTTCCTGCGCAATGATGCCGCCGGTGATGCGCGCTTTTTCGCCAACCACGACGTGGGTGCCGTGAAGATCGCCTTGAACTTCGCCGTCGACCTGGACTTCACCGGACGAATGCAGGTTACCCATGATCGTAAGATCGGGGCCGATCACCGACTTCGGCACCTGATCCGCGCCGCGGCCGACAGCAGCGCGCTGCGGCGGCGGCGCAGCATTGTTGGATACGGCTGGCGGCATGGTATTGGCTCGTGCGGTATTGGTCACGGGCTGGACGTCCTTCTCCGATTTCTTCGATGTAAAGTTCGATAGCAT
>CAZWCL010000521.1:0-2619 GCA_964632265.1 uncultured Hyphomicrobiaceae bacterium
TCGCAATCGATCTGAAAACCGGTCAGCGCGAAGAAATAGCCTTCGGTGCCAAACCGGCCCGCCTCCTCGTGACCGTCGCAGGCCTCCAGGAAGGCCAGCGGCGCGGCGCAACGCTCGCCATTAGCCGCGACGACCCCGACGGGGCGACCCCGACCGTCGTTGCCCGCTCAGCCGCAACCCGCAGTGCCGCTTTCTCGCTGCCGGCCGGCACCTACACGATTGGGCTCACCGCCGGCCCCGGCGCCACCGCCCGCGAAATCGTGGTACTCGCTGCCAACCAGACCTACAGGCGCACGATCAAGCTCAACCAGATGGCTTTACGCGTCACCACCTACATCGACGATAGCGAGAAGCCTGCCTCGGGCAGGGTCCGCCACCGCCTCTGGCGCGCCGGCCAATTGGACCGTCCGCTGGCCATCCGGCATGACGCCGATACGGTCTTCCACCTCACGCCCGGAAAATTCCGTCTGGAAAGCCGTATCGGCTATCAAAATGCCATCATGATCCGCGATTTCGATATCGGCCCGAGCCCGCGCGGCCTGCTAGAGCTTCGCCATGATGCCGGACGCGTGACCCTTGCTCGGCCTGAGGATGCTGCGGCCGCAACGGCGGCGCTCCGGCAAAATACCTATTGGGAAATTTTCGACAACAATGGCCGCCTGATGTGGCGCACGTTCGAACCACAGCCCGAGTTGACACTCAGCGCCGGTAAATACCAGACTTCCCTCCACATGAAGGGCCGCCGTTGGTCATCGAAATTCATCGTCGTTGCCGGCCACGACCAGGTCGTAACACCGATTGAGGACTAACCGGATGTTCTGCAAAACCATTGCATTGGGCAAATGGGGCCACAGGCGCAGAGCGCAATCGCGACGGATGGCGCCCAGCAAGGCCCTCGCTGCCCTGGCCGCGCTGGCCGTCGCCTGTTCCCTTGTTGTTGGCGCCGCCGCGGCCCAGGCTCAGACTGGCTCCAGCCAAGCGCCATCAAACGCTCAATCGGGTGACGCCTCAAACACCGCCACGGATGGCTGGACGACCGGCACCCGACCGTCCGGACCCAGCCCCGATCCCTTTGCCATACCGGGGCTTGTAACGACGGTCCGCCCCGCTTCTCCCGAGCAGCCAGCGACCGGCGAACCGCCGAAATCCACCATCCAGCTATCGGCTCATCTCACAGCCGAACAAAAAGAGCAGGGACAGGTGCCAATTACCCGCGGCGTGGTTTGGCGCGTCTTCGCCTATGACGATGCCGGCGGCTCGGCAAACACCCGGCCAACCCTGATCATGACGCGCCGAGAACCAACCCCGACACTAACATTGAAGCCCGGCCGCTACGCGGTTAACGCCGCCTACGGCCGCGCCTACCTGACCGAAATGGTCCGCCTCCAGCCCGGCCGGCAACACGCAAAATCCTTCATTCTCAACGCTGGTGGTCTGCGCGTCATCACCCGCGTCGCCGACGGCAGCCGCCCGCCGTCCACTGCCCGCTACGACATCTACTCCGACGAACGCGACCAGTCCGGCGACCGCCGCCGCATCGTCTCCAACGCGCGTCCCGGCCTCATCACCAGACTGAATTCCGGCATCTATCACATCGTCTCGCGGCTGGGTGACGCCAACGCCATGGTGTCATCCGACGTTGCCATCGAAGCTGGCAAACTGACCGAAGCTGTCGTCAGCCATGAAGCCGCGAAGGTAACGTTCAAACTGGTCCGCTCACCCAACGGCGAGGCGCTTGCCGATGCTCAATGGATCATCATGACCAGGTCCGGCGACATCGTCAAAGAGACCGCTGGCGCCCTTCCGAGCCACGTTCTCGCACCCGGCAGCTACAGCGTCAGCGCCCGCTGGAGCGGCCAGCTCTTCACCCGCACCTTCGATATCGCTTCGGGTGACAACGTCGAGGTCGAAGTCGTCATGCAGTGACAGAGGCCGCGGCGCGAAACTGCCGGTCCCGAACGTCACTCCGGTTCCTTCCTTCTTCGGCGTTGCTTCGCGCGATAGAAAGCCTCATATTCATGTCGCACATGGACACGGGCATCGAGATCCTCGGCCAACGTGAACACACCTCATGCCGATCATGCGGACCCAGGTCATTCACGCGCACCTTGATGCAGCTCCCAAAAAAGAAAAGGCAGCCCTGATCTTCAGGACCGCCTTTAAAACTCTTGTGACGCCGCCATCGCTCGCAGCGGCGAAGCAGATCTAATGCGCCAGCACCGCCAGCAGCAACAGCGCAACGATGTTGGTGATCTTGATCACCGGGTTCACGGCCGGTCCGGCCGTGTCCTTGTAGGGGTCACCAACGGTATCGCCTGTCACTGACGCCATATGCGCGTCCGACCCCTTGAGGTGCTTCTGGCCATCCTTGTCGACAAACCCATCTTCGAACGATTTCTTCGCGTTATCCCAGGCGCCACCGCCCGACGTCATGGAAATCGCAACGAACAAGCCTGTCACAATCACGCCCAGCAGCATCGCTCCCACCGCCGAGAACGCAGCGCTCTTGCCTTCTGCACCGCCCCCGCCGACGTAGTAGATGATGATGAACAGCACGATCGGCGACAGCACCGGCAACAGTGACGGCGTTGGAACCGACGGGGCCAACGGGAATGCGAA
>CAZWCL010000522.1:0-2616 GCA_964632265.1 uncultured Hyphomicrobiaceae bacterium
TGATCCGGCGTATAGCCCGCGGCCTCGATCGTCTTCGCCAGATGCCCGCGTGTTTCGCCGCGACCGTCGCCGTTGCCGGTATCGAAAAGAATTAGCTCGTTGCCCGTGTTGACGATCACCGGCGTAAACCGGATCTGCATTTTGTCGGGCGGCAGGAAGTTCGCTTCCAGATGGGATTTGACAGCTTCAGCCGACTGGTCCTGCCCGAAAATTGGATGCACCTTAGGCACCGCGGCAAAACCATCGCTGACGGTGGTTACTTCAAACGCACCAACCTTAACCCGGCGGAAGGGGACGCGTTCTGAACTCGACTGAGGTGCTTTCGCAAGCGCGGGCGCGGCACCGCCCAAGGCTGACAGACTGGCAGCTGTTGCACCGGCCGCCGCGAGGAGGCCACGACGGGAAAGACGGGGAGATTCGATAGTCATGTACTGAACTCCGATCGTGTAGGAATTGACGGCACCGAACGTCGTTTTAATGACTGAACCGGACGGCATGTTCCCTTGGATGGCAACCCACAAATTCGTGTCCAAGGATGCACATCCTCTCTATTGCAGGTTTCTATATCGTCTCAGCAGCTCACGTTGCGGAGGTATTGCTTGTCAGCCCAACCGGAAACGCCAGCTTTCGTGCGGACGGGGCACCAGAAACCGCGCACGGCGCAGAAGCGACGGCGCTTTGCGAGTTTTTCGCCGCGGCGTGCAACGGCCAAAACGGGTGACTTGCTCCAAGCGCGTTTCCGGATGTTAAGGGCGCCGCCTGTGACCTCGTAGCAGCCATAGCGGCTGGTTTGAGCCTGCGCATCCCGAGCCACCAGGAAACAGATCACGATGACCATTGCCGAGAAGAACAAGCAGATGGCGGGAATGCGGCTTGTCATCACAACTCTCCTGTACTGTTGCGACCGCGGCGACCTGAACACTCTCGGTCATCCGTCGGGACAACTGCGACGCGCGGACGGCCCCGAAGACCGCGCACTGACGCGTCTAGATGACGAACATTTTGTCCTGCGTCAATCTATACCGACGGTGTTTCACTAAACCAACCGATACGCGATCGCAAACAACCTTCGGTAATATCCTGATGGCGCTACAGCAGCGGCCGAAACTGTTTTACGGTCCGCCGTGCAGGCAGCCAAATTGCTGCCGCGAGACCGCGATATTGAAAATATAAGTGTGCCAGGAGGTGGACGAGAGCCATGCAGCAAACCGAACTCGCCGAGGAGTCCCAGCATCTGGGTCCTACAGTGAGAACCTTGGCTGTTCTTGCAATTTTCATTGCTCTGGTAACCGGTGGCGGGCTTCAGCCGACCGCATTCGCCAGTAATAGCGCGACGACCGCAGCATCATTCGGCCAGCGCCTAGCTGACGCGGCGCTCGAGCAGCGCTGGACGCCCGTGATCTACAATCCGGCTTACGTCAAGCTCGACTACCCCGGGGGCGATGTGCCCTGGTACACGGGTGTTTGCACCGATGTCATCGTGCGGGCCTATCGAAAGCTCGGTATAGACCTCCAGGTCAAGGTTCATAAGGCCCGCGTTGGCTCAGGCGACCGCAATATCGACCATCGCCGGGTCAACGTGCTGCGAAAATTTTTCAAACGGCACGGGCGCAGTCTTCGCGTCAGCAAGGACCCGTCCCGCTACAAACCTGGTGATGTGGTCACGATGTACGTGCCCGACGGCACCTTTTCGAAAACGCACATCGTCATCGTGACGCAATACAAATCGCCTGCCGGCATTCCTCTGGTCGTTCACAACCGCGGGTACAGCGTGCAACTCGAAGACTGGCTTTTCGCGCGGAAGATCACCGGCCACTATCGTTACACCGGTTGACGGCGTGACCGCTCCATTGGCTCTCCCTTCTGTTGGCGCAACATCACGTCACTGATCAGGCCGCCCTGTTCGTTTCGAGAGTGGCCCGTTACCTTCCCGGACAGCCGCGTCGCAATCGTGCGATTGTCGGCGTACAATTCCTTCATGTTTTCCGGGAGATGACACTATGAAGCCCGTCGATGCGGCCGACTATACGATTGCAGTGATTGGTGCCGGTGCGATGGGCCAGGGGATTGCCCAGGTCGCTATCCAGGGTGGTGTCAAGACGCTTCTTTATGATGCCAAGCCCGGTGGGGCGCAGGCGGGCCGTGACCAGATCGTCAAGCGCCTCGATCGATTGGTCGAAAAGGGCCGAACCAGCGAGGAAGAAGCCAAAGCGGCCACGGACCGTCTCGGACCGGTCGACACCATGGATGCGCTCGCCAACTGCGATGCCGTTATCGAAGCCGTGTTCGAAGATATCGACGTCAAGTCGGATGTCTTCCGCGAGGTTGAGAAGGTCGTCTCGCCGGATTGCATCATCGCCTCGAATACATCATCGATCCCGATCGCCTCGCTTGCCCGTGCCGTCGAAAAACGCGACCGCGTCGCCGGCATGCACTTCTTCAATCCAGTCCCGCTGATGAAACTTGTGGAGGTGATCCGGGCCTCGGATACGTCAGACGAAACCGTCGAAGCGCTTACTGCACTCGGTGCGCGCATGACGCGCGTTCCCGTCACCGTCGCCGACATGCCGGGTTTTCTCGTCAATATGGGCGGCCGGGCCTTTTCGTCGGAAGCGT
>CAZWCL010000523.1:0-1795 GCA_964632265.1 uncultured Hyphomicrobiaceae bacterium
CGTCAGGTGCGCCGGCACCGCCGAATTTGCCGGCCTCGACGCCCCACCCGACTTCCGCCGCGCGCAATCTCTCATTCGCCACGCAAAGCGGCTGTTTCCCGACGTTAGGACCGACGATGCGATCGAATGGATGGGGTCTCGTCCTTCCCTGCCCGACAGCCTGCCTGCCATCGGTCCGGTGCCTGGTCAGGAAAAACTTTTTGTGGCCTTTGGCCATGCTCACAACGGCTTTTCAATGGCCCCGATCACCGGCCGTCTCGTTTCGCAAATCGTCCGCGGCGCCACGCCCAATACCGATATGGCGCCCTACCGCCTCGATCGCTTCTGATCCGGCGACTTTGCCGCGCTGGACACTTGCCCAGGAGCCACCGGCAGCTGCCGGCAGCTGCCGGCAGCGAATTCTTTACTTATCACCGACATTGTAGGGAATGGCGCGCAGCCAGGCTCACCGGTCAGGCTGCAACGCGCCTGTCATATTGAGTAATTGTAGCCGTGAGTTGCCCCGATGGACCTGAAGCCGATTGTTCGCGAGAACGTCGACGCAGCGATTGCTATCCTGCGTCGTGGCTTTGATCGTCATGACGAGGCCTTCTGGCGAACCGCCTTCGCGCGGTTGCGCGCGGACAGCGCCGCCGTTAGTGCGCCTTACGGCTATATTTTCGAAAAAGACGGACGCACCATCGGTGCAATCCTCACGCTGCGCAGCGTGCGCACCGGCGCCGACGGCATAAGCCGGCCGCTGGTCAATCTATCGAGTTGGTTCGTCGACGAGGCCCACCGCTCCTACGCGCCCATGATGTTGCGCCGGGTCTTGAAGGCGGCCGGACGCCAGGCGACGTTCACCGATCTTACCGCGACCGAGTCCGTCGCTCAAATGCTACCAAAGCTGAGTTTCCGTCCGCTTTCCGAGGGGGTGCTGCTGACGTCGCTCTGGCATGCCCGGCGGCGCTGGCGATCGGATATCGAATGCTTACCCTTCCGCCAACTTGGCCACCGCGAAATTCCGGCCGCCGAGCGCAAGTTGCTCGAAGACCATGCACGACTTGGTTGCACGGTGCTTGCAGTGCGGTCCGGTGGAGGTGTCCATCCGCTCGTCTTCATGCGTCGCTGGCGCAAAGGCATTCCCCACGCCTACCTCATCTACGCTCGGGACCGCGCGTTCGCCCTCTCGTGTCTCGCCAACGTCTGCGCCCACCTTCTTAAATGCGGCCAGGTACTGGTGGCTATCGATTGCAACGCCGACGAAGCCGCCGACGCCGGCCACTTTCGCCCCTCACCTACTCCGAAATACACCCACGGCCCCGCTGACGGCCGTTCGATCGACTATGCGTATTCCGAATTCGTCTATCTGGGCGTGAGCTAGTCGGGACGCATTCGCCACGTCCCGGCCAGCCGGGAAATATCGACCATCAATCACCAGGCCCGAGTGAAGTGGCCAAACGACCAGCAAGGAGATGCAGAGCATGGACGGAGCACCTTTCACCGCCACCTTGAACGGAGAACTCCGCGCTTTCATGGAGCGCCGCTTCCCCCTCGTCGCTTCACGCGGTCTCGACGACGATGCCGCGTTGCTCGACAGCGGCGCCATCGATTCGCTGGGCCTTCTGGACGTCGTTGCCTTCCTCGAAGACGAAATGGGAGTCGAGATCGACGATGACGATATGACCCCCGAAAACTTCGCCTCGATTAATGAACTTGCCCGTTTCGTGGAGCGCAAGCGTGCCTGAAATGCCGACTGAGCCACATCTCCTGTGCCACCTTCATCACCAGAATTGTTACATTCTTGTGCCATTGT
>CAZWCL010000523.1:1805-2612 GCA_964632265.1 uncultured Hyphomicrobiaceae bacterium
CCTTCTGCACGCCACCCCCCGGGATGGCGCCAGCGAAGCAATTGTTGAAGGTGGAGCCTCCCATTCATGGGGCGCGTTCGAACAAGCCGTCGAGCGCTGCGCAGCCGTATTGGCCCACCTTGGTCTCGAGCGCGGCGATCGTGTTGCCGTCTATCTGCCGAAGTCTTTCGCCGAATGTTGGTCGCTCTTTGGTATCTCACGCGCCGATGGGGTGATCGTGCCGGTGAACGCATTGCTCCGCGCGCCACAGGTCGCCCACATCGCCGGTGACTGCGAAGCCCGCGTCCTCATCACCGATTCCGCGTCTTGGAATGAGATTGCCGGTGCCCTCGAAGACCTCACCACGCTGGAGGCTGTCCTCCTGGTTGACGAGGGCTGCGACAACACCGACCCGCGCCTGCTCGAGCGTGCATTTTCGCTCGATATCGAACTCGAGCCCGCCCCACCCCCTCGCGCAATCGGCGAGGATCTCGCCGCCATCCTATACACCTCCGGCTCGACCGGACGCCCCAAGGGCGTCATGCTATCGCACCGCAATCTCGTGGCAGGCACCCGCATCGTGCGCACCTATCTCGACGTAAGCCCCGCCGACCGCTTGTTGTCCGTGCTGCCGTTCAGCTTTGACTACGGTCTCAACCAGTTGCTGACCGTTGTCGAGCAGGGCGCCACCCTCGTCTTGCTGGACTTCCGCTTCGGCAATCAAATCATCGACACGCTCGCGAACCAGCGAATTACCGGCTTTGCCGGTGTGCCAACCATTTGGGCGATCGTATCGCGCTCGGCCAAACGTATCGCCGCCGCCGATCT
>CAZWCL010000524.1:0-2602 GCA_964632265.1 uncultured Hyphomicrobiaceae bacterium
AACCATCTCTTCGTTGAAGCCCCAAAGGTCTTCGAGGCTGCCGCCACCGCGCGCGACGATCAGGACATCGGGCCGGCGCAGGGCGCCCGGGGGTGCATCGCGCGCCGCCGGCAACTGATTGAAACCACGGATCGCGGCCGCCACCTCGGCGGCGGACGTGTCGCCTTGCACACGCACCGGCCAGAGCACCACATGAGCGGGAAAGCGCTCATTGAAGCCATGCAGCATGTCGCGGATAACCGCGCCGGTCGGCGACGTCACGATACCGACCATGGTCGGCAGAAACGGCAGCGCTCTCTTGCGCGCGTCGTCGAACATGCCTTCAGCTGCGAATTTGCGCTTACGTTCTTCGAGCAACGCCATCAGCGCGCCAATTCCGGCAGGCTCCATCGATTCGATGACGATCTGGTACTTCGACGAGTTCGGGTAGGTCGTCACGCGGCCTTGCGCGATCACCTCCATCCCCTCCTCGGGTTTGAGGCGCAGTTTCGCATAGACACCACGCCACACGACGGCATCGATCTTGGCGCGGTCGTCCTTGAGGCTGAAATAACAATGCCCGGATGAATGTGGTCCGCGGAAACCGGATATCTCGCCACGCAAACGTACGTGGCCGAAGCCGCGCTCAACGGCCCGCTTGATCTCGCCGGCCAGTTCGGAGACGCTGAATTCGGCCACATTGCTGCCGGAGCCGGCGCCATCATCACCACCCTTCCGGCCATTCACTGCTGCCTTCGCGGCCACTTCTGGCCGCATCTCGACGGTTTTTCGTGCCATTGTTGTCGGTTGCCCAAGTTTCCGAGAATCGACCAAGCAATGATACATCAAGCAGGCGGTCGTGCGGCAGTCCCGAGGCCGAGTTGTCGCGATCAATGATTTCTTGGGCGCGGCCTGTTGCCTTATCCCCGGGAGACGCCGCACGCGCCCTGTTGGCGGGTCGGGAAAGGCAGGATATGCCTCGGATATAAAAAGCATATGCAGGCGCGCCCTAAAAGAACGGCCAAGGTGAGACGCATGAAGGTACTTTTAATCGGTGGGGGGGGCCGCGAACACGCCCTGGCATGGGCGATAAGTGCGAGCCCGCTGCTCGATGCGCTGTTTTGTGCACCGGGCAATGCCGGGATTGCCGATATCGCCACCTGTGTCGATCTCGATATTACCGAGCCTCAGGCGGTCATCGGTTGGGCGCGGGCGAGCGCCATCGACCTCGTCGTCATCGGCCCGGAAGCACCGCTCGTTGCCGGCCTTGCCGACGAGCTCGCCGCGGCCGGTATCAAGTGCTTTGGCCCGTCTGCCGCGGCGGCACAACTGGAAGGCTCGAAAGCCTTCACGAAAGCGCTGTGCGACGAGGCGTCGATCCCGACGGCGGCCTACGCCCGGTTCACCAACGCGGACGCGGCGAAAGCCTACGTGTCAGGGCGGGCACTGCCTCTCGTCGTCAAGGCGGATGGACTTGCCGCAGGTAAAGGTGTGGTAATCGCGGAAACCGAGGACTCGGCGATCGCGGCGATCGATGCCTGCTTCGAGGGCGCTTTCGGTGACGCCGGGTATGAAATCGTCATAGAGGACTTTCTCGTGGGCGAGGAGGCGAGCTTCTTTGCGCTCGTCGATGGCAAGACCGCACTCGCGCTCGCCACCGCACAGGACCATAAACGTGTCGGCGAGGGTGACACAGGCGCCAACACCGGTGGCATGGGCGCCTATTCTCCCGCCCCCGTCATGACAGAGGAACTCACCGCCCGCGTGATGTCGCAGATTATCGAACCGACGGTTGCCGCCATGCGCCGGCGCGGCACGCCATTTGTTGGCGTGCTCTACGCCGGCCTGATGATTACTGAGGGCGGGCCCAAGCTTATCGAATACAACGTCCGCTTCGGCGACCCGGAATGCCAGGTCCTGATGATGCGGCTCAAGTCCGATATTCTGCCAGCGCTCGTGGCCACGGCGGACGGCGTCCTCGATACGTTTAACCTCAGGTGGCACGACGATGTGGCGCTTACCGTCGTCATGGCCGCGGACGGCTATCCGGAGTCGCCGAAGAAGGGCACCGTCATCAATGGTATCGCCGAGATCGCCCAGCGCGAAAGCATCGAGATATTTCACGCTGGGACAGCGCGGGGCGACAATGGCGAACTCATTGCCAGCGGCGGCCGCGTGCTCAACGTTACGGCGCGGGGTAGCACCGTGAAACAAGCGCAGGCCCGCGCCTACGAAGTGATCAATGCGATCGATTGGCCAGGCGGATTCTGCCGGCACGATATCGGCTGGCGGGCCGTTGTCCGCGATGAGTAAGTGTGCCAGCCCTCCACTCGCGCTTTCTTGGCGAACAGTTGCAACCGGGCCGGCACGTGCCGGATACTCTTCTCCTCTTGACCCGACAGGCCAACCAAGATGTCCCAACTTGCTGAGCTTCCTGACCTTTATCCAGGTTTCGAGACACACAACCTCCAGCTCGGCGATGTAACGCTCCACGCGCGCTCCGGCGGCAATGGCCCAGCGCTGCTATGTCTGCACGGCTATCCGCAAACTCATGTGTGCTGGCACCAAATTGCCGCCAGCCTCGCCGACCGTTTTACGGTTGTCGCGCTGGATCTGCGCGGCT
>CAZWCL010000525.1:0-2602 GCA_964632265.1 uncultured Hyphomicrobiaceae bacterium
TTGCTACGGTCGAGATTGGACGTCCGGCGAAATGGTTTTCTCAGCTAGAGGTGGTATTTCTTTGTCCCAACTCGCCGAAGAATTACGCACAAAGGACCTGTATCACGCGGCCTTCGGGGCGTGGGCGCGACGGAACCTGGAGGAAGCGCTCTCATATGTATCGGATGACATCCATCACATCCTCAACGTAGACGGATCGATCGCGCCATTTGCTGCTTCCACCTCATCAAAGGTAGAGCTCCGCCAGAGACTTGAGCTTCTTTTAAACATGTTCGACTTCGGTGCTCTCGTGACCGATGACTTGATCGTTCGCGGGAGGGAAGCGCGAGCGCGCATGAAAATCGTCTACATACATAAGCCAGCCGAGGAACGGCTGATCACCACCTTCCGGATCATCGCACACCAGCGTAAGGGTTTGTTTTACCGCATCGAGCAATACCACGACGCCGCCTATATCGAGGCGTTCGCGCGTAGGGTGGCAATGCTTAAAGAGGACTGTTAGTGAATGGAGTCCGCCTTCATGAGCGATTGCGCTTGGCAAGTATGGCCTCCCAGTCGAGCGCGTGCTGGACGATCAGATCGAGATCATCATGCTCCGGCTCCCAGTTGAGCGTTGAGCGCAACAGATCCGAGGCGGCGACAATCTGCGGTGGATCCCCGGGCCGGCGGTCAGCTAGGCGGACTTCGAAGTCCTCGCCCGACACGCGTTTGACGGCGTCGATCACCTCAAGCACTGAAAAGCCTCGTGAATAGCCGCAGTTCATAATGGTCGCCGCACCACCGTCACTCAGGTATTCAAGTGCATCGCTGTGCGCTTTGACCAGATCGCTGACGTGGATGTAGTCACGAATACAGGTGCCATCCGGCGTATCGTAGTCGGTACCGAAAACGTCGAGATGGCGGCGTTTGCCCTGCGCCGCTTCGCAAGCAACCTTGATGAGATGCGTCGCCCCTTTGGTCGACTGGCCTGTCCGCCCGTGCGGGTCGGCGCCGGCGACATTGAAATAGCGCAGCGCCACAAATCGGAAGTCGTGAGCGAAGGCTGTATCGCGGAGCATGATCTCGGTCATCAGCTTCGATGAGCCGTAGGGCGAGACCGGGAGTTGCGGTGTCGCCTCGGTGACAGGCATCGTCTCAGGCGCGCCGTAGACCGCGGCAGTTGACGAAAAGATGAAGTTTTTCACGCCGTTCTTCACAGAAGATGCGATCAACGCACGTGATTTGACTGTGTTGTTTTCGTAGTAACCGAGGGGATCGGCGACAGATTCAGGCACGACGATCGAACCGGCGAAGTGCACGACAGCGTTGACTGCATGAGCCTTGATCAGCTCTGCAACGAGCGCCTCATCGCCGACATCACCCTGGATCAGTCTTGCAGACTCCGGAACGGCCCAGTCGAAGCCGGTCGAAAGATTGTCAAGGACGATAACGGTTTTACCTTCGTCACAAAGGCGATGCACCATGTGGCTGCCAATGTATCCGCAACCGCCTGTGACCAAAACGCTCATGCGAAACCCTTTCTGCATCTCGGGACTTTTGCCGGATGCGCGTCCATGAATAATGAGTGTGATTTGAGAAAGTTTTAAGAAATAGGATTGCCTCGAGTTCTCCAAGTCCCGCCTACCGGTTTGGTCGCGAGGCCGCCGTGAAGCCCTCTGATTTGGCGCGCTACCCTCGACCGCAGTTCCTCATACATGCTGATAACGATAGGTCCACCCATGACGCAAGCGCATAAGAAAATTCGCAAAGCTGTTTTTCCGGTCGCCGGCCTCGGTACCCGTTTCCTGCCAGCGACGAAAGCGGTCCCGAAAGAGATGCTGACCGTGGTCGACCGGCCGGTGATACAACATGTCGTTGACGAAGCGCGCGCCGCGGGCATTGAGCACTTCATTTTTGTGACGGGCCGCAACAAGGCCGTGATCGAAGATCATTTCGACATCGCCTACGAACTTGAGGATACGCTCGAACGGCGTGGCAAGACCGAAGCGCTGGATGGGCTGAAAGGCGATCTCCCTGCCGCTGGCATGACGAGTTTTACACGCCAGCAGGCCCCGTTGGGGCTGGGGCATGCGGTATGGTGCGCACGCGATATTGTCGGCGACGAACCTTTCGCGCTGCTGCTCCCCGATATGCTGCACCTCTCGGAAAAACCATGCCTCGCCG
The DNA here is from genome assembly GCA_964632265.1 of uncultured Hyphomicrobiaceae bacterium. Taxonomy (GTDB): domain Bacteria; phylum Pseudomonadota; class Alphaproteobacteria; order Rhizobiales; family Hyphomicrobiaceae; genus CAJQQK01. The sequence continues at coordinate 2,164 of CAZWCL010000525.1, forward strand.
GCATGATCGAGGCCTACGATGCATACGGCGGTAATCACATCAACGTCGCCCCGGTGCCGGAGGACCAGACGCACCAGTACGGCATCGTCGGGGTCGAGGACGTTGGCGCCAAAGTGTCGCCGATCACCCAAATGGTCGAGAAGCCGAAGCCCGGCACCGCACCATCGAACCTGCACATTACCGGCCGCTACATCCTGCAGCCGGAAATCTTCGATTTTCTCGGCCGCCAGGAAGCCGGCGTCGGCGGCGAGATCCAACTGACCGATTCCATGCTGAAGCTGCGCGATGAACTCGGTCAGGGCTTCTTTGCCGACACGTACAACGGCGAGATCCACGATTGTGGCTCGAAGATCGGCTTCCTGACCGCCAATATCGCGTATGCGCTGGCGCGTGGTGATGAGCTAGCCGACGAATTGCGCGGCGAAATGCAGCGCATGCT
>CAZWCL010000526.1:0-2598 GCA_964632265.1 uncultured Hyphomicrobiaceae bacterium
CATTTCCGGTACAAAAGTGTAGATCGCCTTGTCGTCTGCAATGCCGGCCCCCGGCGCCGAACAAAGCGTGACGCCGCCGCCACGGTAGACGTCGAACAGTCCGGGGACACCGAGTAGGCTGTCTGGCCGGAAAGCAAGCGGATCGAGGAAATCGTCATCAATGCGGCGGTAAATGACATCGACCGTCTGCGGCCCGCGTGTCGTCCGCATCCAGACACGCCCCTGGTCAACGAACAGGTCCTGCGCCTCGACGAGTTCGATCCCCATCAGGTCGGCGAGATAGGAGTGCTCGTAGTAGGCGCTGTTAAGCGAACCCGGCGTCAGCAGAACGACCGTCGGCGAGCCGGAAGTGCAGGCGGGCGGCGCCACCTCTTCAAGCGTTGTGCGCAGTTGTTTAGGATATTCGTCGACCTGTTCGACGAGACCGCGCGAGAACAGCTCTGGAAACATGCGCATCATGATCTCCCGGTTCTCGAGCATGTAGCTCACGCCGGAAGGTGTGCGGCAGTTATCTTCGAGGACCAGGAATGCGTCGGGCCCGGTGCGCACGATGTCGATGCCGACGATGTGGCTATAGACGCGGCCTGGCGGTTCGACACCCACCATTTCGGGAACGAAGGCGTCGTTCTGGTAGACCAGCCGGTGCGGGACGATCCCCGCCCGGATGATCTCGCCGCGATGATAGATATCGTAGAGGAAGGCGTTCAGCGCACGCGCACGTTGCTCGATGCCGCGGGTCATCCGGCGCCACTCGGCGGCCGCGAAAACACGCGGCACCAGATCGAACGGGATGAGCCGCTCAGGATCTCCGCCTTCACCGTAAACGGCAAAGGTGATGCCGATGCGCCGGAAAATGGCTTCGGCGTCGGCGCTTCGTTGTGTGAGAAGTTCGGAGCCGGCGTCCTCAAGCCAACGGGCGATGTCGGTGTAGGCTGGACGGATCCCGCCATTTTCATCGTACATCTCGTTGAACATAGTGCCTCGGAGTAGCGGCCCGCCGGGCCTGTGGACGTGTGGCGATGGCGTCGTGGGAACGAACCGTCCCGAACACTATCGTTGCCTGTTTGGGCACCAGTAGCAACAGCTTGAGGTGGGATTTTCGCGCGCAGGGTTTCCGTTGATGAAGGATTGGGTGCGCCGATCAAGCCTTGGGCAGACGGTTCGGTTGACGTCAGATGATAGCGAACACACCCGCCGTGGCAACCACGATGACATAGAAAGCGTAGGCGGCAGCGAACGGCAACGTCCGCTGCAGCGGCGTCACCACTTCGGGCTGGTAGGATACATCATGCAATCGGCTATCGTCGGCCGCGCAATCGTGACCGCGGTCAAGATGAAACTGCGCGCGTCGCCGCATGATCGAAGCGCCGGGCTGGAGGTTACCCCGGCCACTTCGCCTGCCGACGGCCAGCGGCTTTCCGGCCCCGCGCCACAGCCCGTAAAAGATCGGCGGTGCCATTAGCAGGCCGAACACGATCATCATCGCACCGTCGCGTTCATATATGATCGTCTCGGTCATGGCTAACCTCCCGGCCACTCAAATCGGTTGATCTCCGACTTACTATCGCGCGCATGCGGCCGGACCCGCTGTGATCCCCGTCACAGCCTGTTAAATGGTCAAAACTGGTGCTTCACCCCCGCTCTCCCGTGTCGTACGCTCCGCGCCATGACACAACCAACACCCCGCCCGAAACTCGGCATTATTTCCGACGAGACCGGTTCCAGCCTGGACGCGTGCATCGCGCTCTGCCGCGAGGAGGGTCTCGAACACGTCGAAATCCGCATGGTCGATGGAATCGCGCCGTTATCTTTGACCGAGCCCCAGATCCAAGACGCCAACCGCCGCATCCGCGATGCAGGCCTCTTCGTGACCGGCATCGCGACGCCGTTGCTGAAGTGGGAAGCTCCCGGTAAGATCGCCGCTGATCTGGGCGACCAGTTCGGGTTTTCTCGTGAAGGCCGTAGCGATGAACAACTGATCGAGGCGTCGGTCAAATGTGCCGATCTCTTCGAAACGAATAATCTGCGAATTTTCAGTTATCTGACGCATGAGGGCTTCGTCATGGATGACCTCCGGCCGGCCTTCGATGAACTGCTCGAATACGCCGAGCGTCATGACAAGACGCTGCGCTTGGAGAACGAACCGGTTTGCAACATCGCGCGTATGGATGAATTGGCCGAAATTATCGAGATCTACGACACGCCGCGCCTCGAACCGCTTCCGGACATCGGCAACAGTGCGCAAATCGGCGAGTTTCCGGGTGAGGATATATTTGCCCGCGTCCTGCCACGCGCCAATCATATTCATTTCAAGGACTGGTCGCCGGACGCTGGGAAATTCGTCGCTCTCGGGAGCGGCGTCGTGAAGCTCGACGAATACCTGAGCGCAATCAGCGCCGCCGCAAATAGCCGTCAGTTGACGTTTTCGCTCGAGTGTCACATTCACGATGACCCGATGGCCGGTTCGACTGCCTCCGCCCGTCACTTGCGCGCCACGACCGCGCGCCACTTCGCCTAGTGCGGGTCCGACCTTGGTGGATTAGCTTTCGCGATTTCACTAGGGTCGGTAGTCCCGCTCTACACTATTGGAGTAGATCA
>CAZWCL010000527.1:0-2573 GCA_964632265.1 uncultured Hyphomicrobiaceae bacterium
GCAGGCTCGCTTCCGCAGCCGCCGGCTTGCGTCAACCAGCCAGATCCGCGACAATCTTCATCGTGTCAAGGCGCCTATTGCGGCGATCTGGGGGGGCCGGGATGCGACGGCGCTACCGTCGCCGGCGGCACGCATCGAGGTCCTGCGTGAAGCTCAGCCCGATCTCGACGCGATTATTCTCGATGATGTCGGACATTGGGTGATGTATGAGGCGGCGGACCGTTTCAATGCGGCCCTGACCGAGGTCATGCTGGCGAAGACCTGAGCGCTGTGGTGCAGCAATACGGCCCGAGGCCCGGTCTCAGCCAATGCCGGCATTTCATGTGTGGCCGACTTCGAAATCGTTGCAGCCGGTGCGATCGACGCCGCGGGCCAGCCACAGGGGACGGGTCGCGAAGCTCACGGACGTACTTCCTTGCCGTCTGCGCCGATAGACACCCTCGCCGACGCCCGCTAGAACCGGGCTTCAGTTCGCCTCAAATGGAAAAGCAGCCTATCCGGTCTTTTCCCAAACAGACAAGAGACGTCAATGACCGGTGTCAACGAAATCCGCTCAACGTTCCTGAATTACTTTGCCAAGCACGGCCACGAGATCGTTGCATCCTCGCCGCTTGTGCCGCTCAATGACCCGACGCTGATGTTCACGAACGCCGGAATGGTTCAGTTCAAGAACGTTTTTACCGGCCAGGAGCATCGTCCCTACAACCGGGCCGTTACATCGCAAAAGTGCGTGCGAGCCGGCGGCAAGCATAACGACCTCGACAATGTCGGCTATACTGCGCGCCATCACACCTTCTTTGAGATGCTCGGCAACTTTTCGTTCGGCGACTATTTCAAGGCGGATGCGATCCCGTTCGCCTGGAACCTCATTACGAAAGAGTTCGGGCTCGATCCCGCACGGCTTTACGTGACGATCTATCACGACGATGAAGAAGCGTATGAGATCTGGAAGAAGGTCACTGGCTTCGGCGACGACAAGATCATCCGCATTGCGACGTCAGACAACTTCTGGGCGATGGGCGATACGGGACCGTGCGGGCCGTGCTCGGAAATCTTCTTCGATCATGGCGATCAGTACTGGGGCGGGTTGCCTGGAACGCCGGAAGAAGACGGCGACCGGTTTATCGAGATCTGGAATCTCGTTTTCATGCAATACGAGCAGCTCTCCCGGGACCAGCGCGTCAACCTGCCCAAACCATCGATCGACACGGGCATGGGGCTTGAACGCATTGCTGCCGTTCTGCAAGGCACCAACGACAACTACGAGACGGACCTCTTCCGGGCGCTGATTTCGGCATCGTCGGAGGCGACGGGCGTGCCGCCGGAGGGGGCGCAGGCCGCGAGCCACAAGGTCATCGCGGATCATCTCAGGGCAACCAGCTTTCTCATCGCGGATGGGGTGCTGCCATCCAACGAGGGACGGGGATACGTGCTGCGCCGGATCATGCGCCGCGCTATGCGTCACGCACATCTGCTTGGTGCCGCCGATCCTCTCATGTGGCGGCTGGTGCCGGCGCTGACACGGGAGATGGGCGAGGCATACCCGGAACTTATCCGGGCACAGCCGCTGATCACCGAAACGCTGAAACTCGAGGAGTCCAGGTTCCGCAAGACGCTCGAACGCGGGCTGGGTCTGCTTGCGGAAGAAAGCTCGGAGCTTGGCGAAGGCGACACATTTTCCGGCGAGACGGCCTTCCGTCTTTATGACACCTACGGTTTTCCGCTCGATTTGACGCAGGATGCCCTGAAAGCGCGTGGCATTGCGGTCGATACCCGTTCGTTCGATGAGGCGATGGAGCGCCAGAAGGCGGAAGCACGCGCGGCCTGGAAGGGGTCCGGCGATGCGGCAACCGAAACGGTCTGGTTCGACATTCGCGAGCGTGGCGGGGCGACGGAGTTTCTTGGCTATGAGACCGAGCAGGCGGAGGGCCAGATCACGGCGCTGGTTGCCGCGGGGGCCGAGACGGACAGCCTCGCGGAAGGCGAGGAAGGTGCGATTGTTCTCAACCAGACGCCGTTCTATGGCGAGAGCGGTGGCCAGCAGGGCGATACCGGCATCATAAAACTGGAAAACGGCGCCATCTTTCGCGTCACCGATACGCAGAAAAAGCTCGGTGATGTACATGTTCATTTCGGCGCGGTTGAAAGCGGGACGGTCAAAAAGGGCGAGGCGGCGGAGCTTATCGTCGACCACGACCTGCGCAATGCCATTCGCGCTAATCATTCAGCAACGCACCTTATTCACGAGGCATTGCGGCAGGTGCTCGGCGATCATGTCGCGCAAAAGGGATCGCTGGTTGCACCGGAGCGGCTAAGATTCGACTTTTCCCATCCCAAGCCGATTGCGCCCGAAGAGCTTGAAGAGATCGAAGCGCTTGCCAATGAGATCGTTTCGCAGAACGACGCCGTTGAGACCCGGCTGATGGCTTATGACGAGGCGCTCGAGACCGGTGCGATGGCGCTCTTTGGGGAAAAGTACGGCGACGAAGTGCGCGTTGTGACCATGGGTCGCGGCACCGAGGGGGCAAAGGAGAACAAGGCGTGGTCGGTCGAATTGTGCGGCGGCACGCACG
>CAZWCL010000528.1:0-2570 GCA_964632265.1 uncultured Hyphomicrobiaceae bacterium
CGTATCCAATGCGGCCGCGTTCACTTTCTCGGCACCTCGGGTACGGTCACGACGGTTGCCGGCATCCAGCTTCGATTGCCGCGCTACGACCGGCGCCGTGTCGATGGCTGCTGGCTTGATTGCAACGACGTGCGCGACGTCACTTATGATCTGTTGGAACAAACTTACGAAGAGCGCGTTGCCCAGCCTTGTATTGGGCGTGATCGCGCCGATCTCGTTCTCGCCGGGTGCGCCATTCTCGAGGCGTTGATGCGGACGTGGCCGACGAAGCGGCTACGTGTTGCCGATCGCGGCCTGCGAGAGGGCATGCTGACGAACATGATGGCAGCCGACGGTTTTCGCTTCACCTCGCAGGTCGGTTCTCATCACGGGCGCAAGCGCTAGCGGACTGGCGGCCCACCACCACTTGGGCCATCGCGCCCGATTTCCGCTCGATTTACAATTGACGAAAGATACACCCATGGCCCGCGTTCGTTCTAGCAGAAATAGTGGCTCGCGCGGCACCAGCGGCCGCGGCGAACGCGCCTTGCGCGTCAAGGTTAAGTCGAAGGGCCAGACGAACTCGTCGCGGCGCTGGCTCGAACGGCAATTGAACGACCCTTACGTGGCCGCGGCCCAACGGGACGGCTGGCGCTCGCGTGCCGCCTACAAACTTCTCGAAATCAACGAAAAGCACCCTTTCCTCAAACCGGGCGCGGCGATCGTCGACCTTGGTGCGGCACCAGGCGGCTGGTGTCAGGTGGCTGCGGAAAAAGTCAAATCGGTCGAAGGCCGGGGCCAGGTCATCGCCATCGACATCCTCGAAATGGATCAACTTGCAGGGGCGGACGTCCTGCATCTTGATTTCATGGACGACGACGCGCCGGATCGCCTGCGCGCACTGCTCAAGGACGGTGCGGCTGACGCAGTCCTGTCGGATATGGCGGCGGCGACAACCGGCCACGCCTCGACAGATCATCTTCGCATCATGATGCTTGCGGAAGCGGCGGCCCACTTCGCCATCGAGGTCCTGAAGCCTGGCGGCACATTCCTCGCCAAAGTCTTTCAGGGAGGAACGGAACGCCAGTTACTGGATCTGCTCAAGCGCCGGTTCGAGATCGTTCGCCATATCAAGCCGCCGGCGAGCCGCAAGGACAGCAAGGAGCTTTACGTCCTTGCTACGGGTTTCCGCGCAGCGCCCTCGGCCTCCGGCACGCACGACGCCGAGTGAGCTCAAGAGGCTTGTTTCTCATTGACAAACCGGGCGACTCGAGAATGTGGCAGGGACCAGCCCAGCCACCGCATTCTTGACCCAAAGTCCTCTGATTTTTCTGGAGAATTGCAGCGGGGAGCGATTCTAACCACGGGACAATAACGGGGGCATCATGGCCGGATCAGAAACTCAGATCGAAGAAATGCAGCGCCAGCTTGAGAGTATGGCAGAGCGCGAGCAGTTGCTGATCGAGGCGTTGAACGACGCACTCGAAGCGGCCGACAGACGCTTGCTGGACCGCGTGCGCCACGTCACCGTCGAGCATGAGGTGCGCCGCACCGCCATCCTGGGCGAATTGCAGCATCTGGCCGGACGTATCGGGGCATTTCCGGTTCCGGAACGCAGCGCAACGACCATCGAGTATGAAACGGAAGCGAGTGACAAGGCCGTTGAAGACCAAAGTTGCGATACCGCGCCTGCCAGCTTGGAAAAAGGGGGTGATTGGCGCAAGGCGGCTGAAAAGATCGGCAAGGAACTGGAATGCTACGTCAATCGCGCCGGCGCCGCCCGCACCGTGACAGTGAGCTAGGCTGAGCGGTCTTATGAACAGATAGGTTTGCAGTTTAAGCGATTATCCGTGGCACAGAATGGCGTCGTCTTGCGGGTGGACCAAGGCATTCTCGGCCGATGAACACCGGCTACGCCACTTCCCTCCACCTCGTGCCCATGCTATCGGGAGTGCGAAATTGCTGCGCTGCCGCGGCATGGGTTCGTTGACCCGACACGGCGCGCGATTTCGCTCATCCAGGGAGAGAGACGATGGCAGCGCGTCCCGTCGATATCGTATCGAATGTCGGGCTTACGTTTGATGATGTATTGCTCGTGCCGCAGGCGTCGGAGGTCATGCCGGGTGAAGTCAACGTCGCGACTAAGATCACGCGCGAGATCGCCCTCAACATTCCCATAGTCTCGTCCGCCATGGACACCGTCACCGAAGGAAGCCTTGCGATCGCCATGGCACAAGCGGGCGGCATCGGTGTCATTCACCGCAACCTGGAGCCGATCGAACAGGCCCGGCAGGTCGAGCGCGTGAAAAAGTTCGAAAGCGGGATAGTTACAAATCCCGTTACAATGAACCCGCAGGACACACTATCTGATGCGCTGGCCCTGATGTCGGAGCACGGCATTTCTGGAGTGCCTGTCGTCGAACGCGCAGCGGGCGGGGAAAGCGGGCGCCTTGTCGGCATCCTGACAAACCGCGATGTTCGCTTCGCCAACAATCCAAACCAGCCCATATCGGAATTGATGACCCGGGAAAACCTCGTGACGGTTGAAATGGGCGTCAATCATGAGGATGCCAAACAGCTTCTGCACCGCC
>CAZWCL010000529.1:0-2559 GCA_964632265.1 uncultured Hyphomicrobiaceae bacterium
TGGAGGGTGTCTTCGCCGCGGGAGACAGCGTTACCGGCGCCTCACTCGTAGTAAAGGCGATGATCCAGGGGAGAACCGCGGCGGACCGGGTAAACGAATACCTGCGGGTGGTGTGAGCGGGTACCGCGGCCGCTGCAAAGCCGAAAGTTCCGATCCGGAAAACACTTTATGAGGCCGTGGACCGCTGGCTGGTCGGCCTGACATTCCCGGAATTCTGGCGCAAGCCGACCGCGACCGTCCGCGTTGGAGAGCAGACTTTCGAAGGCCTCCATCTCATCCAGTTATGGCGCGTAAGGCCGAACGGCGGCGAAGAGGTCCTCGTCATGTATCCCCAGGACGGCTATTGGCGCGCGCGGCCGATCGCGCCCAAGGGCCGTGATTTGACGGCGTTCGGCTCTTCGTTTCTGATCGGCCCCGTTGAGGAGATCGGCCGGCCCGTGGTGCGGCTGAGCGAAATCACCTACAAACCGGATTTCGAAGGTTTCGAACTTGCTTTCGAGTCGGGTGGCTCGGCGACGGTCAGGCTCGCCGAAGTGAGCATGCAGCGTCTTGCCTTGGATGTCGCGTTCGACCGGCAGATCGAGAAGCCCTTCACGGCGCTACGTTCTATGTACGTCACCGCGTTCAACAACGACATGGCGCGCGTCGCGACCCGAGATCCGGACGCCAAGGGCTGGCGCGAAGCTGGTATTCTGGATTTCAAGGGCGCGATTACGCCGGAATTATGGGCCGGGCGCCACGAGATCTCGCGCCACAACACCAGTTCCCCGGACATGATCTTCAAGTGGTTCCGCAAATAGGCGCCAAAGCCCGCCGAACTTCAGCTTGTGCACCGTCATTCAGTTGGCCATGAAAACGGCAACCGTCGTGGCTGAAAGGATTTGGCTGGTTGGCCCGCCAAGGATCATCTGGCGTATGCGACTTTGAGTGTAGGCGCCTTTAATCAGCAGGTCGCAGTCGAGCTTGCCGGCTTCTTCAAGGATCGCAAGACCCGGCTTGCGCCCGTGCGATGGCACCGTTAGCTCGGCGGCATCAATGTCGTGCGCATTGAGATAATCGCAAAGTGCCTGCCCGTCGGGTCCTGGCACCGTGGCCCCTTCCACAGTCAGCACGCTGACCCGCTCGGCCTTTTTGAGAAAATCCAGGGCGAAGGCAACTGTGCGCGCCGATTCCGTGCTCTGGTTCCACGAAATAACGATGTTCCGGCCAAGCGTGGCTTTGGGCTCGGGCGGCGCGACGAGTATCGGCCGGCCGCCATCGAACAATGCCGCTTCGAACGTCGCCATGCGCGGACCGTCGCCCGATGCCGTCGGACGCCCGACGACTGTAAGGTCGTAGACGCGAGCGATCGAGGCAATCTGATTGTCGTCGATTGGCGCCGTGCTGGGCCAGACGAGCTCTGCCCCGTTGCTGTCTTCCTTATGTTCGGAAACGAACGTTTCGTAGCGTTTCCGGGCGGCCTCCAAGGCGACGGTGTCTTCTTGCTCGGAAGGGGGGAAGGTGACGGCGACGATCGGTTCCGCACCGACCACCTGATAGTGGATTGGCCGGAGCGCCATGGCATTGACCTTGGAACCGAAAATTCTGGCCGCTTGCCAGGCAACCGTGAGGGCGCTTTCGGCGGAGGCATGATGATCGACTGGCAGCAATATGGATTTCATCGGGCCGTCTCCCGTTGCAGCGTTGGCCGATACGATGCGCTGATTTGAACCACATGGCAACGCCGGGGCCCCTGATTCGAGGATCTTGTGGCCGGACCGCGCTTCCGGTGCTCCCGATGTTCAGTAGCGGTAGAAGCCGCCGACGCGGGCATAATGACTGGTGCGCCCGTCGCGGTCTCCGGTAACGCCGCCCCCTGCCGTGATCCCGCCGTCGCCAAGCCGCCACGTCAAGAGGCCGCCGATACGCCCCGCCTTGCACGACCGGTCTCCTTCGAAGCGCGTCTCAATACCGACATCGAGATTGTCAAGAACGGCGTATCCCGCGGCGAATTCTGCTTTTGCGGTATCGAATGTCGAGGCCCACGAAACGTTGACCGAGGCCCATGAGCGCGATCCTATGCGTGCCCAGGTCTCGAGCGCGACCTTGCCCCCATACGAGAAATTAGCAACGTCGTTGGTCCGGTCGCGTGGATCAATGAGATGTTGCTCGGAGGCAAAACCGGCGAACGCCTTGACCGTCAGCCAATCCCACTGTGCATGATAACCGATAAGCGCGTCGGAGAACGTTTTGCGGCCCTTGAACCTGACATTGTCACGGCGGCCCTCAGCCGTCCGGACCCATTTTCTGTAAGTGTATTCGCCATATCCGCCGATGGACCGCAATCGCCAGCCCGGCCCTTCGATTTTCCCCGTCAAGGCGACGGTTGAGCCAGCGTAAAGCGACCACGATCGCGCCAGCATTTCGCCACCGGCCCAGGTCTCTCGCCAGCGATCGTAGGGATAGTTGTCGACGGAAGCGTCGACGGTGCGCGGCTGCGGCGCACGCTCGGCGGATGCGGTGGAAAAAAGGCCCGGGATAAGCAGACACGCGGTCGAACAGGCGACCACGGAGAAGCTT
>CAZWCL010000530.1:0-2551 GCA_964632265.1 uncultured Hyphomicrobiaceae bacterium
CGCCTGCGGCCTCGACCTCAATGGCCGAGGCGAAGACTTTCTTCTCAGGTGAAATGAAGCCGTATCGCTGGCGGTGTTGTGCCTCGAAATCACGGCGCATGATGTCCGGTTCGTCGAGCATGATCGGCAGGGCGTTGTCGGTGCCCTCGTAGCGCAGGTGCAGCCATGTGGTGGTTGCGATGGCATCGTACGGCACGCCCTGCTCGGTGACTTCGGCTTCGACCTCGTCGGTGAGTTCGAAGCCGAGGTCTTCGATCTGGCGCATGGTATCGGCGTTGAGTTCGGCCTCGATGGAGCGTTCACGACTGGCGCGCAGGTCGGCAAGGCCCATGCCGTAGGCCGACAAAAGGCCGGAAAGGGGATGGATGAGAACCGTTTCCATGCCGAGCGTATCGGCGATCAGGCAGGCGTGCTGGCCGCCGGCGGAGCCGAAACACTGTAGCGCGTATTCGGTCACGTCGTAGCCGCGCTGGACGGAGATTTTCTTAATAGCGTTGGCCATGTTCTCAACGGCGATACGCAGGAAACCGTCGGCGACTTCTTCCGCACTGCGGCCGTCGCCGATTTCGGCGGCGAGATCGCTGAAGGCCTGGTGAACCGCTTCGGCGTCTAGCGGCTGGTCGCGGCCCGGCCCGAATATCGAGGGAAAGAATGCCGGCTGGAGCTTGCCGACCATCAGATTAGCGTCGGTGACGGTGAGAGGGCCGCCGCGGCGATAGCATTTCGGACCGGGATTGGCGCCGGCACTTTCAGGGCCGACGCGGAAGCGGGCGCCATCGTAAAACAGGATCGAGCCACCGCCTGCGGCGACGGTGTGGATGCGCATCATCGGCACGCGCATTCTGACGCCGGCGACTTGAGTTTCAAAGGCTCGCTCGTAGTCGCCAGCAAAATGGGAGACGTCGGTTGACGTGCCGCCCATGTCAAAGCCGATGACTTTTTCGAAGCCGGCAATGGCGGCGGACTTCGCCATGCCGACGATGCCGCCGGCGGGGCCCGACAGGATCGCGTCGCGGCCCTGAAAGAGTTCGGCCGCCTTGAGGCCGCCGGACGAAGCCATGAACATGACCTGTGGACCGCGTTCACCGGCCGGGGTTGCCGACAAAGCGCTGGTTACACGGTCGACGTAGCGGTTGAGGATCGGCGAGAGATAGGCGTCGGCAACCGTGGTATCGCCGCGGCCGACGATCTTGATCAGTGGTGAAACTTCGTGACTGATCGAGACCTGATCGAAGCCGATGTCGCGGGCGAGCTCGCCGAGAGCTTGTTCGTGGGCGGGAAAGGCGAAGGCGTGCATCAGCACAATCGCGATCGACTTCATGCCGTCGCCGAGAGCTTTTTCAAGGTCGGGGCGCAGTGCTTCGAGGTCGATCGGCTGTTCGACGCTGCCATCCGCCAGAATGCGCTCATTTGCTTCAATGACGCGCGTATAGAGCATCTCCGGTTTGATGATCTCCTTGGCGAAGATGTCAGGGCGCTCCTGGTAGCCAATCTCGAGTTGGTCCCTGAGGCCCTTCGTGATGACGAGCAGGGTCGGGTCGCCCTTGCGTTCGAGCAAGGCGTTGGTGGCGACGGTCGTGCCCATTTTTACGGTGTTGACTGCGCCCGCCGGGATTGGGTCTGCCGGGCTGAGCCCGAGGAAGCGGCGGATTCCTTCAAGGGCGGCGTCTTCGTAGGCCTCAGGGTTTTCGGAGAGGACTTTCTTGGCCTCGATCGATCCGTCCGGCTTGCGAGCGACGACATCTGTGAAAGTGCCGCCACGGTCGATCCAGAAATCCCACTTGGGCTGGTTGGCGGAGGTGTTGCCCGTGCCGTTGGTGTTCGACGCCTGTTCGCTCATTTCTGGTTATCCCGAAAACCATTGTTCGGGTTGAACATAGAGGATGATCGCCAATCCCGGAAATGGCAACTTGGCGCGGGAGGCTCGCCGATCAGTTCGTTGGATTGAAAAAGTTGGATTTCACAAGCTGGCGATAGAAATCGCGTCGAAAGCCACGGACCTTCCGGCTTCGGCCGCGCCGGGACCGGCGCTGGCTCTTATGCAGCCGGGCGATCCGCCTCGATTTGACGGGGCGTTTGCGGACGGCAATCCGTGTTCTTTTGGACACTGGCTGGGCGGCGGATGCCCGTCGCGTGGTGCTAGTCCGCTTGCGGCGGGCTTTTGCGCTTGCGCTTTTGCGGACCTTTTTGTTGTCGGAGGCTGCGTCCCTGATCGGCTCGGCGTGCGCGCCGGACTTAGTTTCGCTTTCGGTGGCCGTGTTGAGGTCTGGTTTGGCGTTTGGCGGAGCTGCCGCGGGGCCGCTGCTAGTGTCGTCAGTGGAGGGGAGATGGGCTGTCGCTGCGGCGAATTTTTGCGGCTGCGGCGGCGGTGTCGCGAGACGGCGGCGGACTAGACGGGCGCGCACAAAATGGTGGGCGCTCTTGGCCAGACTCTGGCCGGCATTGTCGAGGATGCGAGGTGCGCGCGGCGAGACGGGCCTCGGGCTGCCTGCTGTGCGGCGTTGGCCGAAAGTGTCGCGTCCATCGATGCGATCGAGACGGCGACGCATCT
>CAZWCL010000531.1:0-2550 GCA_964632265.1 uncultured Hyphomicrobiaceae bacterium
TGTGGGTTGTGCTTTTGCTGTCGGTGGCGCTCAACCTGATTGTCGTCGGGCTGGTGCTTGGTGCGGTTTTTCATTTTCGTGGCGGACATGGTGACCGCGGTATCGCGCGTTTCCTCGATCGTCTGCCGGACGTGCGTCAGAACGAGTTGCGTGAAAAATTTCGGTCGCACCGGACGGAGATCCGGCCATTGAGACGAGAGGCGCGCCGGGCACGACGCGCTGTTCGCGACGTTTTCGAATCCGATGCGCTCGACCAGACAGTGCTCGAGGCGCGGCTGGAAGAGGCGACGGCGGCGCGGCTGGCGCTACTTAAAGCGCGGCAGGACTGGATCGCCCGATTGGGCCGAGAGCTTAATGCAGACGAGCGCCAAGCGTACCTGAGCTGGTTGCGCCATAAGCGGCGTTTTCGCCATCGGGGACGCCGGTTCGACGATTGATGCCGTCAACCGCGCAAGTGAGAGCTGGCCTCCGCGGCGCGTCGGTTTCCCGGTTTGGATGACGAATTCGCTGCGCGTTAAGTCAGATGGCGAATTCGTGCTGGGCAGCCCGCGACAGGCTTATCCTTAGCTGAAGTGTGTCAGTTGTCGTTACTGCGCTCATTGAACCGCCCGATGCTTCAACGCCGAGGCGGGCCAGAAGAAGGCTCAGTTCGGCGTTGGGCAGCAGTTCGGTATCGTGGAGCCAGATGCCGATCTCAGCCGCGGCGATATGAAGTTCGACGTCGATCCGTGCCGCCGAAACGGGCCTCGCCTCAAGTAAGCAGGTGGCCGGGCTGTTGCTCCGGCTGCGAGAGAATTGGTCGGCGGCGATGGCAAAGTGCCAAACATGGTCCAAGGCATCGAGCAGACCTGCGCGATCGATTTCGATTTCGCTTTCGGCTGTGATGGCGGACAGTTCGATCGAAACATCCGCGAGGTCGTCCGCGAACTGTGCTAACGACTGTTTTATCAGGATGGTGAGATCGCTACGCTCAACGTGGCCCCGCGCCGGCTGCGTCAGGAGCTCGGTGACGGCGAGTGTTTTTTCGGTAGCGTGTCGGAAGCGCTCGGCGCTTGCGCGGATATTGGCTGCATACTCGCGGTACATGTCGTGGCCGACGGGGCCAAGCACTTCTTGTTGCATCATTTCGGAAAAGCCGATGACGGCGTTGAGAGGCGTGCGCAGTTCATGGCTCATGCGCGCTTTGAGGCGCGTTAGGTTGGCGACGTCGCTGCGGGTGAGCCAATCGGGAGGTGTGTCGTTGCCGTGCGCGCTGGCGGCGCTGTCGTGGTCGCCGAAGCTGCTCATCGAGGTCGGTGCTGGTTGCTTAACGAGGATGGCGGCGGATGCGGCCAGCGAAAGACAGAGGCATCCGGCGGCCTGGACGGCGTGAACCTGCTCCATCGGCCCTGGCATCAGCGCCATGACGACGGCGAGAGACGCGAGCAGGAACGCCTGGCAGAGTGTTGCCCTGAGCAGGAAGGCGGTGCCGCTTGCGCGCCGCGTCGGGTGGGGCTCGGTGGGGAAATTCCTTGCCGAACGATCAGGCGATCGTGTCTGCTTCGCCATTGCGGAACTTACATAGCTCCGCCGCGCTCTGGCGGACTGTGTCCGTGCCATCGCCTGCCCCCTCGAACGATAATGCGATAAGATCCGGCGCGCCCCTTACCCGCCGAATCATTAACAACATTACGCCTCAATTCGATTCGGCTGTCGAGGATATTAAATCCCGGTTCACGCAGAGGTCAGTCGACCATCTTGGTTGCGATCTCGTATAAGTCATTGGAAAGGTTGGGCTTATCGAGGACGCTGCGGAGCGCGGCCTCGGCCTGATCGCGGCGGGTGGCTTCGAGGGTCCGCCAACTGCGGAAGGCGTTAAGGATGCGCGCTGCAACTTGCGGGTTGAGCTTGTCGAGGGCGAGGGCCTGTTGGGTGACAAATCGGTAGCCGCTGCCGTCGGCGCGGTTGAACTGTGATGGGTTGGCGGCGGCAAATGCGCCGATCAGGGCGCGGACCTTATTGGGATTTTCCAGTGCGAAGAGGGGGTCCTTCATGAGGCGGCGAACGGTGGCCAGTGTGCCGGCGCGTGGGGCCGTGGCCTGGGCGACGAACCAGGTATCGATGACGATATGGTCGTGCTGCCATTGCCGGCGGAAGGCGGTGAGTGCTTCGTCGGCTTCCTTGCCACCGTTTGCGGCAAGAAGATGTAAGGCGTGAGCCTTGTCGGTCATGTTGCCAGCATTGTCGAAATGGGCCTTGAGGCGAGCCTTGTCGGCTTTCGTATTGCGCGCCGTGAGGAGGGTCAGGGCGCCGTTGCGCAAGGCCCGGCGGCCGGCGCTGTCGGCATCGGGAAGGTACTCGTCGTTGCCGGGCCCAAGGTTGAGACCGTCGGAGCCAGAAGGGCCATCGTACAGCGCCGTCAGCTCTTCGCCGAGGGCACGCGCGAGGCGCTTCTGGAATGTCTTGCGCGCTGTCAGGACGGCGCTTGGATCGACGTCGGTGGCGATGGTGCGGGCGATGTCGGTTTCGCCGGGGACCTTGATGACTTCGGCACGATAGGCGGCGGAAAGG
>CAZWCL010000532.1:0-2537 GCA_964632265.1 uncultured Hyphomicrobiaceae bacterium
AGCAGGTATCTGATCCCACTGACGACTTTCAACTTCACGTGGACGGTGAAGCGTCTCGCAACCGACCACTATCTCCAGGTCATGGTGCCGCTGTTCATCATTTTGCTGGTGACTTGGCTCTCTACATTCATTCCGGCGCAGCGCCTCGAATCCGTCGTTGCAATCCAGGTCACGGCGTTGCTTTCGTCGATCGCACTTTATCTTGCCGTACCAAAGGTCGAATTTGACCATGCAACGGTGTCGGACATTTTGTTCGTCATCACCTATCTCGCCATCTCAGTGATGCTTGGTATGTCGATCCTGCGCACCAACCTGTCGGCGTGGCGGATGAGACGCTCGGCGCATGCGCTCGGCTATATCCAGATCCTCGCGATGCCCGTGATGCTGATCTTTCTGGCTCAATACCTTGCCGCGCAGAATAATCTTATAGCGCGGTCCGTACTCGGTGATTTCCTGGAGAGAATGGGTGTTGGCTAAAAAAAACACCCGCCGCGTGGTGCGGCGGGTGCGAGCTTGAGGTGGTCTTGCGGTGACGCACGACCGGCGACCGTTGCAATCGCCATCCGGCCGCGTGGTCAGTCCAGAAGGCTTGCGATAGTGTCGGCGCCGGACTTCTCTGCCTGGCCCGGCGCGTCCTCGACGTTCAGTGCCTTTACCACGCCGTCCTCGACAATCATCGCATAGCGCTGTGAACGAACACCGAGGCCGCGCTCCGTCATATCGAGTTCGAGGCCGATTTTCTTGGCGAAGTCGGCGCTTCCGTCGGCCAACATGACGACTTTGTCAGCTGCGCCACTGTCCTTGGACCAGGCGTCGAGCACAAAGGTATCGTTGACGGACGTGCAGGCGATGGTGTCGATGCCCTTCGCCTTGATCTTATCGGCGTTTGCAACAAACCCCGGCAGATGCTGCCGAGAACATGTCGGCGTGAACGCACCCGGCACCGCGAACAGCACGACTTTCTTGCCACCGAAAACTTCTTGAGTGGTCTGTGGTCCGGGGCCTTCAGCGCCCATAACCGTAAATGTTGCCTCGGGCAGACGATCTCCAACACCAATTGCCATGTCAGCGCTCCTTAAGTTCAGCTTTATGGAAGATGGTTAGGAAGGTAGTCCTGCTGCCGCCGAAAGGAAAGGGCTAATCAAGCGCAAAGACGCAGCGCGCCTGATTGAGGACGGCTGGCCTGCCACCGGGGCGTTATCGCGGCATGGCGATGCGGCGCTCGGCGGCGCCGGCATTGGATACCATGGTGATGATCAGGCCATGTCGTACGGCGGCCTCGGCTTTTGTCTCATCGTCCAGGCGCACGGTGAAGCGTTTTGTCGCCGTTTGCGGGCTCGGGATCTGGCGCGACATGCCGAGGCTGCGGCCATTGCCGGTCTCTGCGAATAGATCGTGGCCCGTACTCTCAGGCGCGAACCGGACGTCCAATACCAGTTTTAGACTGCCATCTCTCTTGGTCGCAACCGACACCAACTCGGGCGTCGCGGCGGAGGTGTTGGCGCCCGGGGTGCCACTTGTCACCGGCAGCTTGGTCAGTGCGGTGGCGAGTTCGGGCGGGGTTCGCCGGAACATCTCCGGCGCCAGTGTCACCTTGAACGCCGCCTCGGCGGGAATACAGATCTCGCGGCACACGCCGAAGAAAGCGCGAAGATTGATGACCGTCGGCTGGCTCGGATCGGCCAGGCGGAGTTCGACGGGCAGCACCAGCCTGCGCTTGTAACCGATCGTCTCGCCGGTTGGATCTTGCATGCGCTGAGGCGCCGGATACAGAATCTCGGTGCCGGTCAAATTCCGTGATCCGGTGAAATCGATTTGAGGCGGGATACCTCCGGATGTGCCCGGCTGGCGCCAATAGGTCTTCCATCCCTTGGGGAGAGCGAGTTCGAGGGCCACGTAACGGGCGATAGAACCATCCGATTTCGGCGCGCCGCCGACGATCAGACGCGCTTTGGAATTGTGGCCCCTGATCCAATCGGTCGCGTAGGGTGCCGCCGTCGCGTTACGCATTCCTACGACAACGATCGCGATGGCGGCGGCGACTGCGATCGCTAACACCGCCCGAGACGGCCCACGTAACCGCATAACAGTCATCCTGCATCCTTTTCGGGCCGAATTGGTTCTATCCATACTTGCTACGGTTTAGGGCGTCCGGCCCCAAGCTCCAAGTCAACTTGCTACACGGTCCTGTCAGCACGTGGAGCCGCTTTAACGCATTCGCCATGATGTTCGATAATGGTGGAATTAGGCTTCACGACGCCGCCGGCGACCGTCTAAAGTGATAGCCATGGCGCAGACACGATCTCACATCCCAGACGCCTCGCTCGGCGGTCAACTGCTGATTGCCATGCCCGGCATGCCCGATGAACGCTTTGCGGGATCGCTCATCTATGTGTGCGACCACTCTGACGAAGGCGCCATGGGGCTGATGATCAACAAGCCGGCCAACCAGCTCAACTTCGGCGAACTGGTCGCGCAAATCGACCTGCTTGCGGACGAACCGACCGAAATGACGGATGCGGCTGCAAAGCGCCACG
>CAZWCL010000533.1:0-2532 GCA_964632265.1 uncultured Hyphomicrobiaceae bacterium
CATTAATGTCGGCGTGCGCCGGGAGGGCGCGATGTCGTGGCAGTATTTGGCCACCCATAGGGCGAAGGCGCCGCCGCACGCTTCATCCGCACGGCTGACATGTTCGAGCCACTCCCGTGTCCGGCTGGCCTTGGCCGGGATAAAGTTTGCCACTTTCGACTGGAACTCCGCCTCAGCCGGCAGATGCCGGATTGGCTCGCGGAAAGCCTCGGCCGGCATCCGCCTGAGCCACACCGGCAGATTGAGCAGGCTTGCGATCTGCTTCAAAGGTTGCCCGGCGAGGATTGCCTTGAACGCCTGTTGCCGCTGGCCAGCCGTCGTCAACGGGCTAACCAGTGCGACAAGTAAGGCCGGATAACTGTCGATGAGGTCTTCCGCCTCCGGCGCACAACAGGTCAGTGCCGCAATATGGTTCCTGAGCGGCCGCGCGAAACGCTTGAGCCGTTTATCCCGCCTGATCGCGCGATCGCGGTTGCCCGTTTTCGTCGTCAAACTCTTCTCGCCGAGCATCACGCCATCCCACCGTCAAGGTCACGATGCCTTGCGTAGGTGTCTTTCATGGCGAAACGCCGGTATCAAAATGGCATTGTTCCGGCTCTGCCCGGCGCGCCCCGTGCGGGAGCGGACACCGTGCGTGCGCCCGCTATTCCAATGCGTTGAGGCCACGGGCAAAACCGTTAAGGGAGATTGGTATGCCGATGCCGGCTTCCTCGGTTTGAAATATGACGAAGATCGCCGTCTTGCCATCGGTAAGCTGTTTCGTCAGATCATCCTCGACGACAACCTGCGCGTAGCACGCAAACGTATGGCATCTGAGGAACGGCGCGTTGCCAACGTCCTTGCCATCGATCTTGAGGCCAAGGCCCGGTGGCAGAAGTATGCCGAGCGGTGCAAACACCCGAAGCACACGGGTGCCGTTCGAGAACTTCTGGAAGTAGACGGTGAGCCCGACATTGTTGCGGTCTTCTGCCGTGACGCTCTGGACGAGGGCGCAGACCTTGTTCTTGGAGCCGGGCGGTGGAGGTTTGCATACGACTTGCCAATCTCCGTGCTGCGCCACCACATCGCCGTCGACGGGGCGCTGAGCCTGCGCGGCACCGGATGCAGTAAACACAATAGCCAGCGATATCGCCGCGATGGCAAAGCGTTTGAGCCGCCGGATAGCCTCCACCAGCCTAGCGGCGGATGCGCAGTCGTTTACGGTCTTCGATGGGCGCGCAACCACGGCATATCGCTTGGTATGGCTCTCATTTCGGCTCATGGCTGCTCCCCCAGAAAAGTCTATTGGCCGTGCCCGGCGGTGACGGGCAGACGGCTTGGTACTGACCGCGGATCTTCCCCTGAACAACAATTGGGACCGAAATGAGCTAACGTCACCGGAGACGGTGGTGCGCGGGCCGCGCTGCAACATGGCGAGACTGTGGCCGTGGCGTCCACCGGTCGCCGTGCACAGGTTTGCGAATTAGTGACGCAACCCCGTGAGTGAGACGTTTAGAGCACTTGTAACTCCCGGTGACCTACGTAGGAATGCGGCTCAACGTACGGTCACACTTTTCAAACTACTGGCGCGGATCACGCGGGCGGGACGGCTGGCATGAAGACATCGGTTAATTCGTGGACATTCTGGGGGCTGGTAGCGGCCGCGCTTTGGTTGTTGTCGGCTCCGGCAGCAGCGCAGCTCGGACAGCCAAGCGTCGGCCAGCTCGGTCTGCAGCAATCGGCATCGCCTGTGATGGATGAGATTCACGATTTTTATTACTTGGTGAACTACATCATCATAGCGATTACGCTGTTTGTCCTGGCGCTCATGGCGGTGGTTCTCATTCGCTACAACCGGCGTTCAAATGCAGAGCCGTCGCGCACAACGCACAACACGCTGATCGAAGTTATCTGGACTGTGGTTCCTGTCCTGATCCTTGTGTTCATCGGTATCTTCTCGTTCAAGCTGCTCTTTCTGCAGTACGAGTATCCAAAGCCGGACCTGACGATCAAAGCCGTCGGCAACGCCTGGTACTGGGACCACGTCTACCAGGACTATGACGGCGCAACGGTCACCTCCAACATGCTGACCGATACGGATGTTCTCAAGGCCAAGCTGGGTGACGAGGCGTTCAACGAGCGGTTCGGTGACCTTATAGGGACCGAGCGTTCCAGCGCGCTCTATGAAGCATCGAAGCCGGTCTGGGCCGAGCGCAAATTGGCGCGGCAGTTGGCCGTTGACAACGAGATCGCTGTGCCGGTCGACGCCGTGGTCCACATGCTCGTGACGTCGAATGACGTGATCCACGGTTGGACGATTCCCTCATTCGGCTCCAAGATCCAGGCCGTGCCGGGGCGGATCACGGCGACATGGTTCAAGGCCCGCAAGACCGGCGTCTACTACGGGCAGTGTGCGGTCTTGTGCGGCCTCAAGCACTCCGGCATGCCAATCGCCGTACGCGTCGTCGATCAGGACGTGTTCGACAAATGGCTGGCAGCCGTGAAGGAAGACAAGTTGGACGAAGCGCGCGAGATTCTGGCCTCTGCCGGCAC
>CAZWCL010000534.1:0-2530 GCA_964632265.1 uncultured Hyphomicrobiaceae bacterium
AGCCTTGTGACCTTCTTCAACAGCGCCTGCCGCCGGCGGCGCGGACGCCGGAGGCGGTGCATACGGGGCATGACCGCGATCGGCAAAGCCTGGCAATCCGGGCGATCCTTCGAACTGGACCGGCGGCATACCGATGGTATCGCACAGAAGATCGTTGGGCGTGGCATCGAGCAGATCGCAGATCCGCATCAACAACTGGAGATCGGGCTCGACCTCGGCACGCTCATAGCGGGTATAGCGGTTTTCATCGATGCCGAGCGCGCGCGCGAAACTGCGCGCGGTCTTGTATCCGCGTGGAATGCGGACACCGCGGAGCCTTTGTGCGAAACGAGCACGTATATCTGGATTCTTGTTCGCCATAGCCTAGCAAAATTACCGAACAGCAAACGGAAGTAACGCGAAATTATCGCAAAAGATGAATATTGTTTTGCTTTAACCGCACATTTGTGACTCGCCGAGTTATGCTTATGCTCGGCATTTCACACACTAACAAAAGTGAAATCACGGATCTCGTGACGCATATCACGCAGGGTTAACCATAAGAAAATGCACCTTCCGACATGCATCAGTTTTCGCGGGACAAGTTGGCACTTTCTCATGCCGACGGTATTAGACCAAAATGCGCAACGGCGCGGGTACGATTACGCCTGCCCAAGATGCCGAACCGGGGCCCGGTTGACGACGGCGCGTGTCGCTATCCGTAAACCGCGGGCCAGCCTTCAACACGCCGCCGGCCGGATGGGTCATCAATGACGCAAAGTCTTTCTGGTCGTTCGGGCCTTCCTGGTCATGCTGGTCTACCTGGTCTTCCTGTCGAGGAGATCATACCGGACGTGCGCCGCGCATTGATAAACCATCGCGCGGCGGTCCTGGTGGCGCCGCCCGGGGCGGGCAAGACAACCCGTATCCCGCTCGCGCTGAGCGAAGAACCATGGCTCGGCGGACGGCGCATCATCATGCTCGAACCTCGCCGCCTGGCAGCACGCGCGGCCGCCACCGAGCTTTCACGGCGCCTTGGCGAACCGCTCGGCAAGACGGTCGGCCTTCGGGCACGGATGATGTCGCGCGTCTCGGAGGCCACGCGCATCGAAGTCGTCACGGAAGGTGTTTTCGCGCGCATGGTTCTCGACGATCCTGAGTTGTCGGACATTGGTCTGGTCATCTTCGATGAGTTTCACGAACGATCGCTTGACGCCGATTTCGGCCTCGCCCTCGCACTCGATTGCCAGAGCGCGCTCAATCAAAATCTCAAGCTACTGGTCATGTCGGCTACACTCGATGGCGCGCGCGTCGCAGACTGCCTGGGTGGCGCCCCGGTGATCAACAGTTCGGGGCGGATGTATCCGGTTGAAACGCACTACCTGGAGCGGCCGGCAACCGAACCGCTCGAGGCGCAGGTTTGCCGGGCCGTCCGCCGAGCGCTGTCCGAGACGGACGGGTCAGTCCTCGTTTTCCTGCCAGGGCAGGCTCAGATCCGGCGGACTGACGAAGCGCTTGCACGATCGGATATCGGCGTCAGCGTGGGGAACTCAAACGTTATAGTCCACCAGCTTCATGGCGGGCTTCATCCAAGTGCCCAGGACGCGGCCATTGCACCGCCATCGCCGGGGGCACGCCATATTATTCTCGCCACGTCCATTGCCGAGACCTCACTGACGATCGAGAGCGTCAGCGCGGTCGTCGATAGTGGCCTCGCGCGGGTGCCTCGGCTCGATGTCGGGCCGCGGCTGACACGTCTTCGCACGGAACGGGTATCGCTCGCGAGCGCCGAGCAACGGCGGGGCCGCGCGGGGCGGGTCGGGCCCGGGCACTGCTACCGGCTTTGGGCAGAACCGGAAACTGCGAGCCTGGCGCAGTTTGCGCCGCCTGAAATTCTGTCGAGTGACCTAACGGGCCTTTTGCTGGACTGTGCGGCGTGGGGCGTTACCGATCCCACGCAGCTCACCTGGCTCGACCCACCGCCGGAGGCCGCAACGCACGCGGCACGTGACGACCTGATCGCGCTCGAGGCGCTCGATGAGAAGGGGCGTATCACGCCGTTCGGGCAACGTATCCGGAGCCTGCCGCTGCCACCGCCCCTCGCGGTCATGGTCACCCGCGCCGCAGAGGCGGGGGAGGCACACCGCGCTGCCTTGCTGGCCGCCCTGATTGTCGAGCGGGGGCTTGGGGGCAAATCGACCGATCTCGAAGAACGATACGAAAGGTTCAGCAGGGACAACGGACAACGGGCGAAGGCCGTTCGGCAGATGGCCGGCCGGTGGGCGGCCGGCGCCCTAAGCGGCCAAGCGGCGGAGCGGGAGGCATCAAGAACGGGCAACGCGCTCACTCCCGGTGCGCTCGTGGCGCTGGCGTATCCCGACCGAATCGCCAAGTCGCGCGGCGCTGGCGGACGCTACCTGATGGCCGGCGGACGCGGTGGCATCCTTGGCGAGGATGAGCCGCTGTCGGGGGCGCGGTTTCTGGTTATTGCCGACCTGCAGGGCGATGCCCGCGCGGCGCGAATCATGTCGGCCGCGCCGATTTCAGAAAC
>CAZWCL010000535.1:0-1442 GCA_964632265.1 uncultured Hyphomicrobiaceae bacterium
ACAGTTGAGCGATGACCTGCGCGAGGAGGTGCTACCGAAAAATATCCTCATGATTGGCCCGACCGGCGTCGGCAAGACCGAGATATCCCGCCGTCTTGCCAAGCTTGCCAACGCGCCCTTCATCAAGATCGAGGCGACCAAGTTTACCGAGGTCGGCTACGTTGGTCGCGATGTTGAAAGCATAGTCCGCGACCTTATCGAGGTCGCCATCGGGCTTGTCCGCGATCAGCGGCGGGACGCGGTGCGCACCCGCGCCGAAGCTGCCGCCGAAGAGCGCGTGCTTGATGCTTTGGTCGGCGAAGGTGCGCAGTCTGCCACCCGCGAGAGTTTCCGCCGTCGCCTCCGCGATAATGAGTTGAACGACAAGGAAATCGAGATTGACGTCGCTGAGACCGGTGGCGGACTGCCGATGTTCGAGATCCCTGGCCAACCTGGCGCATCAATGGGCATGATGAACCTCAATGATATATTCGGGAAGGCGATGGGGGCCCGGACCAAGAAGCGCCGCGTCACTGTTGCCGACAGCTATGGACCGCTCATCGCTGAAGAGAGCGACAAGCTCCTCGACGACGATCAGATCGTGCAGGACGCACTGTCTGTGGTGGAAAACGACGGCATCGTCTTCCTAGATGAGATTGATAAGGTCTGCCGCTCGACGTCGGATGGCGGCCGCGTTGGCGGCGACGTTAGCCGCGAAGGCGTGCAGCGCGATTTGTTACCCCTCATCGAGGGCACGACCGTCGCGACCAAGCACGGAACCGTCAAGACAGACCATATCCTGTTCATCGCGTCGGGGGCATTCCACGTCGCCAAACCGTCGGACTTGCTGCCCGAACTCCAGGGCCGCCTGCCGATCCGTGTCGAGCTGCGCGCCCTGACGCGCGAAGATTTCCGCCGCATCCTGACCGAGCCGGAAGCAAGCCTGATCCGCCAGTACGTTGCCTTGATGCAGACAGAAGGCGTCACGCTCAGCTTTACTGACGATGCCATCGACGCGCTCGCAGACGTAGCCGTCAAGGTCAACGAGACAGTAGAGAACATCGGCGCCCGCCGTCTGCAGACCGTCATGGAGCGCGTTCTGGACGATATATCCTACAACGCCTCTGACCGCACCGGCGAGACCATTACGATCGACGCGGCGTACGTACAGGAACACGTCGGCGACCTGGCGGATGATACGGATTTGTCGAAGTTCATTCTTTAAAGCAGCTTTTCCGGCTCAGGCGGACGCGCTTTCTGGCAATCCGGTACGCGCCGTGAGCGCAATGCGAGCTGAATTTCGCCAACGAGCCCGGCAGCCGTGCTCTCTCGCGGACATCCCGCCAGGGAGCGCATGCGACCCGCGACGTTGTCGCGCCCCCGTGGAGGCGCAGGCCAGCTCTGCTGGCCGGTACGCGCCGTGAGCGCAATGCGAGCTGAATTTCGCCAACGAGCCCGGCAGC
>CAZWCL010000535.1:1542-2515 GCA_964632265.1 uncultured Hyphomicrobiaceae bacterium
CCCGTGGAGGCGCAGGCCAGCTCTGCTGGCCGGTACGCGCCGTGAGCGCAATGCGGGCTCACTTCGCGCGCCCGGCCTGCTTCAATGGCACCGCGACCAAAAAACCATGCAGGTTCTCTGTCATGTGATGGACATGCTCAGGCGGCTCGTGCCATTCGCGTATCTGCAACTGAACCGGATGATCAACATAGCTGGAATGAACCAGCGTCGTCGTCATGCCGAGCATGTGCGCCGGCACCAGATTGTGCGGCATATCCTCAAACATCGCAGCGTTTTCCGGCGCAACCTCGTGACGCTTCAGAAAGGCATCGTATGCCTCGGCCTGTTGCTTTGGCACGAACGCGGTGTCGACGATATCCATGATGTCCTCGAACTGGTCGAGGATGCCGAGTTTGCCGGCCACATTCTCGGCATGCCGGCGCGAACCGGCCGTGAAGATGTACTTCGTGCCTGGCAGCTGCGCTATTGCCTCGGCAAGCTCCGGATGCTCAGGAATCGGGCTGAGGTCGATATCGTGGACATAATCGAGAAATGCCGTCGGCTCCATCTGATGCACCTTCATGAGGCCTGCGAGCGTCGTGCCGAACTGGCGGTAGTAGTGCTTCTGCAGATAACGTGCGCGCTCGAGTGAGACGCCGAGATACTGCGCGACGAACTCTGCCATCTTCACATCTATCTGTGCGAACAGGTTGCTGTCCGCCGAATAGAGCGTGTTGTCGAGATCGAAAATCCACGTCTCGGTTCTGTTGAAGCTGCGGCTCATGTTGTCCTTTCCGTCGCCTCCCGGCCGCCGTTGCGCCGGATTACCGGTCGGCGCGATTTAACCCGCCCGTCGTACCATCGTGCCGACACCGTGCTCGGTCAATAATTCGAGTAGCACGCAGTGCTTGACCCGGCCGTCGATGATAACGACCGCCTCGACACCGCCCTCGACGACACCGAGACATCCCTCGATCTTCGGAATCATGCCGCC
>CAZWCL010000536.1:0-2512 GCA_964632265.1 uncultured Hyphomicrobiaceae bacterium
CTGCTCCATCCAGTCCATCGTGGCGGCGCCATCGTGGACTTCGCCGATCTTGTGGCTTTTGCCAGTGTAGAACAAAATGCGCTCGGTCGTCGTCGTCTTTCCCGCATCAATGTGAGCCATGATGCCGAAGTTGCGGTAGTCGTTCAGCTTATAATCACGGGGCATGGGTTCTGCCTCAATTCCAAAATCGCGTTAAAGGGCGAAGCGTCAACGCCGAACCTACCAACGATAGTGCGAGAAAGCACGGTTGGCGTCGGCCATACGGTGCGTATCCTCTCGCTTCTTGACGGCGGAGCCACGCTGATTTGCTGCATCCATGAGTTCGCCGGACAACCGGTCAACCATGGTATTTTCATTGCGTGCACGGGCTGCCGTGATGATCCAGCGAATTGCCAGTGCCTGGCGGCGCTCGGCGCGGACCTCGACGGGAACCTGATATGTTGCGCCACCGACGCGGCGCGAGCGAACCTCGACCGCCGGCATCACGTTCTCAAGTGCCTGATGAAACATCTGCAGCGGATCCTGCTTCGCACGCTCTTCCATAAGATCCATCGCGCCATAGACGATACCTTCCGCCGTGCTTTTCTTTCCGGCGCGCATGATGGCGTTCATGAACTTTGAGAGCACCAGATCGTTGAACTTCGGATCCGGGTTGATCTCGCGTTTTTCAGCTCTGTGCCGACGTGACATGGCTTTCGTCCTGCTAACTCTTGGGTTGGCCGCACCGTTTGGCAGCGCGGTAGGCCTACCTATTTCGACAATGCACGACGCGGTCACCGAACCGGCAACCGCGCGCATCAAATTCCTACTTCGGTCGCTTCGCGCCGTATTTCGAACGGCGCTGGCGGCGGGCCTGGACACCCTGCGTATCGAGCACGCCGCGAATGATATGATAGCGGACACCCGGCAAATCCTTTACGCGGCCGCCGCGGATCAGCACAACGGAGTGCTCCTGCAGGTTATGGCCTTCGCCCGGGATGTATCCAATGACTTCATAGCCGTTGGTCAGGCGAATCTTTGCCACCTTACGCAGCGCCGAGTTCGGCTTTTTAGGCGTCGTCGTGTAGACGCGCGTACAGACGCCACGCTTCTGCGGGCAGGCCTCCATGGCCGGCACCTTGTTGCGCTTGAGCTGCTTTTGCCGCGGCTTGCGAATGAGCTGTTGGATCGTCGGCATTCCGTATCTTTCTAATCGGCGTAACAGCAAGCTCAGTAAGCCCGCTGCCGCCCTGCTATTCCGTCACGACCGAACACGGAAAACGCGCGCGATCAACGAAGCCTCAGCCGCTTTGTGAACGGCGCCTCAAAAACAACAACCGGGACAGCGCTTAGTGCCGGCCCGGTTATTTGACAGAGGATCAATTTCCGCGAAAACCGATCGTCGCCATTGATGTTCTATGTATCTGACGACAGCGTTTAGGGAGCGGCGCGCATTCGCGATCCAGCACACGGCCTACGGCCTGTCGTTGAAGTGGGCGGAACATATACAGCCACCGGGATATGGTCAACAGCTATCATGGCTAAATTTTCGGAAAATGTTGGCTTTCGGGATGCCAGCACGTCGCGGCGGGCCAACGAGTTAAGGGCCCACCATACGGCGGGCCCTCTCATTAATCTCTCTCAACGCAAAGCGGTTGTTCTATTCGGCCGCTTCGCCGGGCTGCGGGTCCGGCGTGGGTTGTGCCGGCGCCTCTAGGGTCTGCTCAGCGTCCACTCGAGCGTTCTCCTTGGCAATGAGCTCATCACGCTTGGCCGCAACACGGCGGATACGACGGAGCATGCCGCCGGTTCCAGCTGGGATCAAGCGACCAACGATGACGTTCTCCTTGAGCCCTTCGAGGGTGTCTACCTTACCGTTGACCGCGGCTTCCGTCAGTACCCTAGTCGTCTCCTGGAAGGAGGCGGCTGAGATGAACGACTTGGTCTGAAGCGACGCCTTGGTAATGCCGAGCAGCACGGGAATGACCGTCGCCGGACGCGCGCCTTCGGCCTCGAAGGCTTTGTTGCGCTCCTCGAACTCAATCCGGTCGATTTGCTCGCCCTTGATGAAGGACGTCTCACCGACGTCAGTGATCTCAACCTTCTGCAACATCTGACGGACGATCACTTCAATATGCTTGTCGTTGATCGTCACACCCTGGAGCCGGTAAACGTCCTGGATCTCGTTGATCAGGTAGTTCGCCAACTCCTCGACGCCCTTGATGGCGAGAATATCATGCGGCGCGGGGTGGCCGTCATACAAGAAGTCGCCGCGTTCGATGCGGTCACCGTGCTGGACGGTCAGGGACTTGCCGCGAGGGATAAGGTATTCAACCGAGTCCTCGTCCTCGCCGTCCGGTTTGATCGCAATCCGCTGCTTGTTCTTGTAGTCCTTGCCAAACTCAATCGTACCCGAGATCTCGGCGATGATCGCGTGGTCCTTAGGCCGGCGTGCTTCGAAGAGCTCTGCTACCCGCGGCAGACCGCCGGTGATGTCACTCTGCTTGGCACCAGACGTCGGGATACGTGCGAT
>CAZWCL010000537.1:0-1725 GCA_964632265.1 uncultured Hyphomicrobiaceae bacterium
CGCCCGGCATCACGGGAGCGGGGCGGGTAAGCGCGTGCCAAGCGGTAAGAGCCGCGCAGGGCAAACTCGCGGCCTGGGTGAAGCTCAAACCAGGGGGCGCGGCGATGACACCGGTCGCCGCGAGGACAACGTGCTCAGCAAGGACGCCCTGGTGGGCGCCGCCGAGCGCGGTACTCATCGCGGCGTTGGTGATTGGGCCGCCCGTCCAATTCTCGAAGAAGCAGCTCGTCACCCGATCGCCGACGGCAAACCCGGTGACGCCCGGGCCAAGCGCGGTGACAATACCGGCTGCGTCCGAATTTGGCACCGTCGGATATGGCAAGCCGCGCGACGTGGGGTCCTCGATGGTGGAGAGATCGCGATAGTTGATCGACGATGCCTTGACCTCGACGGCAACCTCCCCGGGGCCGGGCTCGGGCATCGGCCGTTCAGCCAAGCTCAATGCATCGACACCGGCGTCCGAAATGATTTCCCACGCGCGCATGAGGTATTCCTTGCTTGGTCTTGGCTTGGTCTTGCCGAGAGCGCTTAACAGGCTGTTGAAGCGTGCAGGACCTGGCGGTCGAGGCCGCGATCACGCCGGCGGCTTGGCGCAAACCTGATCGTAGGAATACCGCTCTTTCAGCGTACCGAAGTGTTCGAAGACGTCCTGCGTCACTTCGAGTGCTTGCGGGGTGATCTCAACGTGCGGCGTCCAACAGCCCAGGTTCTGATAGGTTTCGATACAGCGCGCCAGAACGGATTCGTGAATATCCGGGAAATAAGACGCCTCCGCCTTCGCGATCTCAGTTGCCGGTGTGTTGATCATGTACTCACGGGTCTTGGCGTAGGCGCGGGTGAAGGCCTTGGCCTGGTCGGTCGCGAGCCATTCACGGGTGGCCGCAAGCGAGGAAAAGGCGTTGGGGCCGATCTGGGGGCCGACCTGGGCGACGATGTGGCCGACGTTATCGGCTTCGAGCTGTTGGGGAAATGGACCCTGCTGCTGGACATACTGGCCCTGGCCGTCGCGGAAAGCCTTGTCGATATCCGCCGCGCCGCCCGGCGTTATGGCATTGATTTTGTCGAAATCGATGCCGGCCTTGTGACAGGCATAGACGAACATCGCCTTTGGCTGACCACCACCGAACATTACGACGTCGGCGCCCTCGAGCTTTTTCCAGTCAAAGGCGGCGTCGGCCTCGCGGCCGGTGATAAAGAAGCCATCCATTTCGTTGATCTGGGCAAAATGTACCGCCGTCGGGGTCTCGCCCTTGGCGAGAGACGTGAACGCCTGGCTCGGCGCGGACTGGATGACCTGCGCCTCACCGGCTTCGAGCGCCTTGATCGCAGAAACACCTGGAGGGGCCACCGAATAAGACGCGTCAAAGCCTTCCTCCTTGAGGAAACCGCCCGACATGGTGGAAATCAGAGGCGAATAGAACGCGGAAAACAGGGTGAACTGGATGTGAAGCTTTTCCATGGGTACTCTCTGGAGCTGTGATTATTTTGGTCCGCCCCACTATGCGTTGGCTGGCGCGCGGTGACAACTTTTGCGCTCACGGCGCGTGCCGGTCGGCGGAGCCGACCTGCGCCTCCGCGGGGGCGGCCCAACGGGCCGGGTCGCATGCGCTCCCTGGAGCGGTGGCCTCGTGAGGGCTCGGGTGCCGCGAGGGCCGGTGAGCCAACGCGCGGGTGACAACTTTTGCGCTCACGGCGCGTGCCGGTCGGCGGAGCCGACCTGCGCCT
>CAZWCL010000537.1:1825-2498 GCA_964632265.1 uncultured Hyphomicrobiaceae bacterium
CGCTCCCTGGAGCGGTGGCCTCGTGAGGGCTCGGGTGCCGCGAGGGCCGGTGAGCGAACGCGCGGGTGAGTATTGCGTGGCGATCAATCAAGAGGGATGATGCGGTCGAGGGAGATGCTCTTGATCATGGCGAAGACCCGGACGCCCGCGCCGAGAGCAAGTTCATCGATGGATTTGCGAGTGAGCCGCGCTCTCAGGCGGGCACCACCAATATCTATCAGGGTTTCGGCGAAAGCGGTCTCAGGCTCGGCGCGGACCTCGACGAGCGTGCCCTCGACCACATTGCGGGTTGATACGCCCGTGGGCCGGTTGATCGCGAGCGTCACGTCGCGAGCGCGAATCCGCAGGCGGAATTCGGTGCCGGGCATGGCATCGACCAGCGGCACCCAAAGCGACTGGCCGCGCGGGCCGGGCTCGCCGCCGGCGGCCGGCTCGCCCAGATGGACGAGTTCCGTGAGCTGGTAGGCGGGGTCATGGCGCGCAACGATGGCGCGCAGCATGACGCCGGCTTCGAAGCGGCCGGTTGCCGGGGCGAGATCAATCCTTTCGAGCACCGTCTCGGTCGGGCCGTGGGCTGCGAGCCTGCCATCGGAAAGCAGCATCATGTGGTCAGCGAGCCGGACGACCTCATCGAGCGCATGGGTGACGTAAATCATCGGGATGCCGAAGAGGG
>CAZWCL010000538.1:0-2480 GCA_964632265.1 uncultured Hyphomicrobiaceae bacterium
CTACACGGCTCTGAACACTCTTTCCCTACACGACGCTCTTCCGATCTAAGGCGCGATCGGAGGTGTCAGATAGCTGACCAACGTGGCGCCGGAGCGCCGTTTGGCGATCGTGCCTTCAGACGGATTATTGGCGGCATAGAGGTAGAGATTTGGCAGGTCTGCGATCAATCGATCGGGCCAGCATTCGGCGGTCATGCCAGACTGTTTGCCGGGCATGAATTCCAATGCGCCATGCGTACCGAAGTGAAGTACGGCATGGGCGCCGAAGTCTTCCCGCATATAGCGATAGAATGCGGAAAATGCATGCGTCGGCGCGAAACCTTTCTCGAACAGCAAGCGCATCGGATCACCTTCGTAACCGAAGCCCGGCTGGACGCCGATGAAGACGTTTCCGAGTTGCAGGCCGCACACGTAGATGTCGTTGCCAAATACGTTCTGGCGGCCGGGAGCGGCGCCCCACTGCTTTTCAATTTCGGCGAGATGGGGTTCGCGCCTGACGTGATCGTCAGCCTTGATAAGGGTGCAGACGTTGGCATCGGCGCCATAGCGGGCTGAATTCCCAGTCAAGACCGCATCGCGCAATTCGTCCACGCTTGCCGGCAATTCGACACTGTAGCCGCGCTCCTTCATCGCTTGCAAAGCGTTGAAAAGAGACTGGAAAACCGAAAGGAATGCGGCTGTCCCAGTGCCGCCGGCATTAGGCGGGAAGTTGAAGAGCACGATGGCGACCTTGCGGTCAGCAAGTTCCGCTTTGCGAAGCTCCACAAGCCGGGAGACGCGACGTGCCAGCATGTTCGCGCGCTCGGGATCGACCTGTAGTTCGCCGTCCGAACCGGTCAGACCCTTTTCGGATCTGCCACCATAGACGATCGGCGCGATCGACCCGTCGAGTTCGGGAATAGCCACCATCATCGTGGCCTCGATGGGCAGCAGACCGCGCTCGGAACTTTTCCATTTTTCGAGTGACTGAAACTCCAGAGCCTGCGCCGAGATATAGGGGACGTCGAGCTTGACCAAGGTTTCTGCGGCGGCTTTCGTGTCGTTATAGGCCGGGCCGCCGACCAGCGAAAAACCTGTCAGCGACACGACGGCATCGACCGTCGCCGCGCTAGCATCATCGATGAAGAACGCCTCTATGGCCGGCCTAGCGTCCAGTCCGGCGGAGAAGACAGGCACGACATTATAGCCTTGTTCTTCAATGGCTGCGATTACCCCATCATAATGGGCGGTGTCACCAGAAAGCACGTAGGCGCGCATGACAATAAGGCCAACGGTGCCTTTCGCTTTCACGCGGCGTGGGAGGCCGGTGGCATCCGACGATAGCCTCGCTGGAAGCTTGGGATGATAGACGCCGGTTTCCGGATACTCGGCAGGCGGCGCGGCCGGGACCTTGCCGCGCCATTCGGCCCGGGGGCCTGCCGCATATCGATTGAGCAGGAAGCGAACGAGATGACCGATGTTTGCATCGGAGCCCGCGAGCCAATACTGCATTGTCAGGAAGTACGCCCGGACGTCCTGGGCAGTGCCAGGAATATAGCGCAGGATACGCGGCAGCCTCTTGAGCATGCTGAGTTGGCGTGCACCTGAACTCTGGCCGCCCTTACGGGAGCCACGCAGGCGTTTCAGGAGTGAGATGACGCCCTTGTCTTCCTTGCTCATGTCGAAGCGGCCAAGCCGGGTGAGGCTAATTATTTCACCAGCGGACATGCAGCCCACTATCGCGTCGCAGTGATCCCGGCGCGCCAGTAGATCAGGCAGAACGGCTTTGATGTGCTCTTCCAGGAAGAGCATCGTCACGATGATGATATCACCATTTGCGATATCGGCGCGGCACTCGGCGAGAGCGCCGGGGTCCGCTTCCCAGTTCGCCGCGACATGCAGATTGAGTTCGAGACCCGGCACTTCAGCCTGGATTTCGGCCTCCGCACGTCGAACAGCACCTGCCAGATGATTGTCCAGCGTAATCAGAACTACCCTGACCCTTTTGGGGTCAGCGACTGAAATGTGCTTTTGCATCGTATAATGTCTCTAAAGTGATCGTCGTCAGGGACTGATCTTTGGCAAACATCTCGGTATTGCGCCGAACTTTGCCGCGCACGAAGAACGGTATTTTCTTGAGTTCGTTTTCAGCTTCGGTGGCCCATCCAATCGCCGTAACTTCTTCTGGCGCCGGAAGAGGAGCCTGGATCTGGCTAGATGGTTCGGTATGCGCGCCGCCAAGGTGGGAGGGTCCGGCTTCATCGTAAAACTCGAAGTCGTCGCGGAACATGCCGAGCAAGTGCTCCTCAAGCCCCATCACGAGTGGATGCACCCAGGTATCAAACAGCCCGTTAGCGCCTTCGAAGCCCATTATAGGGGAGTAACGAGCAGGAAAATCCTGCACGTGGACGGGGGCCGAAATCACCGCACACGGGATGCCGAGCCGCTTTGCAATGTGGCGCTCCATCTGTGTGCCGAGCACCATCTCAGGCTGCAGTTCG
>CAZWCL010000539.1:0-2475 GCA_964632265.1 uncultured Hyphomicrobiaceae bacterium
GTCCCCACCGGCAACGTCTCGCGTGTCGTCCTTATTACGCTGATCACGCTCGCAGCCATTGTCTCCGTGATCCGCGGCCTCGATGGCGGGGTCAAGGTTTTGTCCGAGGTCAACATCGGTCTTGCCGCATTATTGATGATCTTCATCATCATAGTCGGCCCAACCGCTGCGATCTTCGACACAATCATCTCCGGTGGCACGGCCTACGCAACCAACCTGCTGTCACTCTCGAACCCGATTGGACGTGAAGACGCCAACTTCTCCCAGGGCTGGACAGCTTTCTACTGGGCCTGGTGGATCTCTTGGTCGCCATTTGTTGGCATGTTCATTGCGCGGGTCTCGCGTGGCCGCACCGTGCGCGAATTCGTGTTCTGCGTGATCGTGCTTCCGACCGCCGTCTCGATCATCTGGATGGGCGCCTTCGGAGGCACCGCAATCGAGCAGGTCGCCTCTAGCGCCAACGGTACACTGGCGGATGCACCTCTTGAGCTCAAATTGTTCGAGATGCTGAAGGACCTGCCGTTAGCGGCAATCACGTCCTTCATCGGCATTGTGCTGGTCATCGTGTTCTTCGTGACCTCATCGGATTCCGGTTCCCTGGTCATCGACACGATCACCGCGGGCGGCAAGACCGACGCCCCCGTTTCTCAGCGCGTCTTCTGGTGCAGCTTCGAAGGCCTTGTCGCGGCCACGCTGTTGCTGGTCGGCGGCAAGTCGGCGCTAACTGCCCTCCAGGCGATGGCGGTCTCAACCGGCTTCCCGTTCACCATCGTGTTGCTGCTGCTTTGCGTCAGTCTCACGCTCGGCTTGATACGCTACAAGCGCGTCGACGGCTAAGCCGTACACTCAGCCATTGACACCGCGACCGCGGGCGGGAAACTGCCCGCGGTCTTTTCGTTTCGGATCATCCTGCCGACACCGTCGGGGTCGTCCACTTTCAGGAGCTGCGCGTCATGCCAAGCGTCGCCTACATCGACCCATTAACCCGAAAGACCTATCCCCTCGACGTACCGGCCTGGCGATCACCTGACGGCAATCCCTTGATGCTCACGGAACTTCCCGGCATCACCCGTCACCAGATCGACACCTCGCAGCGCTCGTTGTGGCGATATAGCGCCGCCCTGCCCCTCAGCGTTACCAATCCTATCACCATGGGCGAAGGCCTGACCCCCCTTCACCAGACCCAGTTTCGCGGAGCAGACTGCAACTTTAGAATCGAATGGTTTTCGCCCACCGGATCGTTCAAGGACCGTGGCGCCTCTGTCATGCTGTCGCTCTTGAAAGAGCAGGGCATCGACGCCGTCCTGGAAGACAGCTCTGGCAACGGCGGCGCCGCGATTGCCGGCTACGGTGCCGCCGGCGGCATCGCAGTCACCGTATTTGTCCCCGCCGCCACCTCACCGGCGAAAATTGCGCAGTCGCAGGCATACGGCGCCCACATCGAATTGATCCCGGGGCCCCGTGAAGCCACCGAACAGGCCGCCATCGCGCGCGCCTCGCAAACTTTCTACGCGAGCCACAATTGGCATCCGTTTTTTCTTCAGGGCACTAAAACCCTCGGCTACGAGATCTGGGAGGATCTCGGGTTCGAAGTGCCGGACAACATCGTCATGCCGGTTGGCGCCGGCTCCAACCTGCTCGGCTGCCACATCGCCTTCACAGAGCTTATGGCCGCCGGCGAGACGGACCGCCTTCCGCGTCTGTTCGCGACCCAGCCCGTCAATTGCGCGCCTCTCCACGCGAGCTTCACAGCTGGTGCGGATGGCTTGGTCGACACCACTTTCGCCACGACTGTTGCCGAAGGCACCGCCATCAAGCACCCAATCCGCATTCGCGAACTCCTCACGGCCCTTCGCGAGACCGGCGGCGGCACCGTCGCCGTCACCGAGAAGGCCATCACCGACACCAGCCTCGAGTTGGCGCGCCAAGGCCTCTATGTCGAACCGACCTGCGCCCACGCCGCGGCCGGCTTCAGCGAACTCATCGCCGAGGGGCGGATTGATCCGAACGCCACGACCGTCGTAATCCTAACCGGTACCGGCCTGAAAGCCACACAGTTCTACCTGGATCAGTTGGCCCAATAGACCATACCGCGACTTGGCCCCACCTCCATTCCTGTCAAATGAACGGCCCGCCACATGGAATTCTGGAACAAGCAGCTTTTCTCTTATTGTGAGCGCGCAGCCGACACCGCCTTCTGGGCCGAACCGCTCAATGCCCTCTCCAATGCAGCATTCTGGATTGCAGCCCTTGCTGCGCTCACCATTTGGCTGCGCACTCCAACAACGGAACGCCGCGCCATCGACTTGGTGCTGATCGCGATCGTCATTCTCATCGGCACCGGCAGCTTTCTCTTCCACACCTACGCCACCCGCTGGGCCGTCCTGATGGACGTCATCCCCATAACGATCTTCATGCTGGTCTATCTCGGCGTCGCCGCCCGCCGCTTCGCCGGCTGGAGCTGGCTCACGACGC
>CAZWCL010000540.1:0-2470 GCA_964632265.1 uncultured Hyphomicrobiaceae bacterium
ACCGCCTTATGCTGGATGTCGAGATATGAGAAATTTCGCTGCCGCCGAGAAACGATGGCGTGAAGCCGGCGGCTCCGGCCAACCGCTCCGCATCATGTCGGCCTCTGGACAACTTGGCTACGGCATCATCGAGCCGTCGTTCCGCCGCGGCCTGGAGCGTGACCTTCATCTGATCGGCGCCGACATGGGCTCCGTCGATCCCGGCCCCTACTACCTGGGTGCCGGCAGGATCGCGACCGCCCACCGCTCCACCAAGCGCGATCTCGGTCTCCTTCTCGAAGGCGCCATGCACCACAAAGTGCCCGCGATCATTGGCTCCGCTGGTACGGGCGGCGGCAATGCTCACCTCGACGCGACACTCGCCATCGTCCGTGAGATCTCGGAAGAACGCGGCCTCAAAATGCGCGTCGCCGTGATCCGCGCCGAGATGCCTCGCGACCTCATCAAACGTCAGGCAGCGGCTGGCAAGGTTCAGCCCATCGGCGGCATCGCCGGCCTTGACGCCGAAGAAATAGATGGCGCCGCCTGCATCGTCGGCCAGATGGGCACCGAGGCGTTTCTGCGCGCCATCGAACATGATCCCGACGTCATCATTGCCGGCCGCGCTTGCGATACCGCCATCTACGCGTCGCTGCCAGCGCGTCTCGGCTTCGACCTCGGGCCGACCATGCAGATGGCCAAGATCATCGAATGCGGCTCGCTCTGCTGCGAGGGCGGTGGCCGCGATTCCATGCTCGGCACACTCGA
The DNA here is from genome assembly GCA_964632265.1 of uncultured Hyphomicrobiaceae bacterium. Taxonomy (GTDB): domain Bacteria; phylum Pseudomonadota; class Alphaproteobacteria; order Rhizobiales; family Hyphomicrobiaceae; genus CAJQQK01. Next base: position 748 of record CAZWCL010000540.1, read on the forward strand.
TGACGACAGTTTCATTCTGGAAAGCATGGCACCTGAGCGCCGGGCGACACCCATGTCGGTTGCCGCCCACGGTCTCTACGAACAGGCGGACCCGCTTAAAGTCGCCGAACCTGAGGGCACGCTCTTTCTCGATAACTCGAAATTCGAAAGTGTGGATGAGCGGCGCGTACGTGCCTCCGGCGGCATCTGGGAGCCGACGGAGAATTTTTCCGTAAAGATCGAAGGCGCAACCCGTGTCGGCGCCCGCGCTGTCTATTTCGCTGGTTCCGCAGACCCCGTTTTCATCGACCGGGCCGAGGAAATCGCTGCCAGTGTCCGCGAAATGGTTGCAAACCTCGTCCCGCCCGACCGCGAACGCCCCTATGATCTGCGCTTTCGTTTCTACGGCCTCGGTGCCGTCTCGGGCCGCCCCGTAACGCAGGTGCCCGAGGAGGTCGGCGTTCTCGCGGAATGCATCGCCGAAACGGCTGAGGAAGCCCATGCCGTCGTCGCCTCGGCCAAACAGTATTTGCTGCATGCGACCTATCCGGACCGCATCTCCACAGCCGGCAATCTCGCCTTTCCGTTCACTCCGCCCGAAATCGCCGCTGGTGACGCGTATCGTTTCAGTGTTTACCATGTGATGGACGTTGACGAACTGGCCCCGTTGTTTCCGGTCGAGATTGTCGATATGGGATAATGCATTGAAGGCGCGCCCTCATCGCGGAGTTTGTCCCATGCGTTCAGGTTTGACGATCACCGTCACACTGCTGGTGACGGCCATGATCATGTCGCTGCCAGCCACATCGGCAAACGCCGCCCGCTGCGGCAACACTGGCGCCGGCTTCAAGACCTGGCTCGCCGACTTCAAAAAGCGGGCCCGCGCGCGAGGCGTATCGGCCCGCACCATCTCCAGCGCCCTGAACGGTATCACCTACAATCGGCGTATCATCCGCCTCGACCGTAACCAGCGCACGTTCAAACAAAGCTTTGCCCGCTTCTACAAACGCCGCGCTTCACCCGGCCTGATGCGTACGGCACGCCGAAAGATGAAGCGTCACGCCCGCACCCTCAGACGCGTCGAGAAACGTTATGGCGTACCGCCCGCCGTCATAGTGACCATCTGGGGCATGGAAACCAATTTTGGACGCGGCAGCGGCAAGATGAACATCATCCGCTCCCTCGCCACCCTCGCCTACGACTGCCGCCGGTCAAAATTCTTCACCAATGAATTGATGTCAGCAATGCGCATCATCGATCGTGGCGACATGCGCCCCAGCCAGATGCGCGGCGGCTGGGCAGGCGAGATCGGCCAAGCCCAGTTCCTGGCCTCATCTTACCTTAACTACGCCGTCGACTTCGACGGCAATGGTCGCCGCGATCTCATTCGCTCGACGTCCGATGTGCTTGGCTCGATCGGCAACTTTCTGAAGCGCCATGGCTGGCGGCGCGGACAGCCCTGGGGACCGGGCACGCGCAACTACGCCGTGTTGCGTGACTGGAATCGCGCCACCGTCTATCGTCGCACCATCGCCAAAGCCTCCGGCATCCTCGCCAACCGTCGCTAGCAGGCTATTGAAGAACTCAGTGAGGTCGCGATGGGAGACGAAATTGGCCGCTCTGAAGGCGCGGCCGTCGCAGATGTGGTGGATCCCACATCAAGGCGGCGCAACGAAGCTGAGCGGTCATTTTCGCCGCATCCCTCTGGGACGCCACGCTTTTTCGCCCCGGATGCGTCAGCTGA
>CAZWCL010000541.1:0-2453 GCA_964632265.1 uncultured Hyphomicrobiaceae bacterium
CTGCCCGGATGCGAAAAAGCGCCAGGCGTCGCGAGCCACATGAGTTCTTCAACAGCCTGCTAGGAGGCCCCAATGAGCCCCATCGATGAAACCGCAGGCACCGCCGCGAAGGCCCGGCCGTCCCTCGTCGATATCTTTCGCTATCCGGTCAAGGGGATGTCGCCGGAGCGTCTGGAGAGCGTGACGGTCGAAGCCGGGGGCACCTTACCTTACGACCGTGCGTACGCCATCGAGAATGGCCCGGGCCGGTTCGATCCGCTCGCGCCGAAGCATCTGCCGAAAATCAATTTCCTCATGCTCATGCGTGATGAACGTCTCGCCACCTTGCGCACCGAATTCGACGATACCAGCCAGACCCTGTCGATCTTTCGCGACGGAGCCAAAGTTGCGAGCGGACAGCTATCGACCCCGGTTGGCCGCCAACTGATCGAGCAGTTTCTATCGTCCTATTTCTCTAAAGAGTTGCGAGGCGCACCGCGTATCGCGCATGCCAAAGGTCATTCGTTTTCTGATGTTCCGGAAAAATGCGTACACATCGTAAATCTCGCGAGCATCCGCGAGTTGGAGCGCATCGCCTATCGCCCCATCGATCCACTGCGCTTCCGCGCCAACCTATACATCGACGGCGCGGAACCTTGGGCGGAGTCGGAGTGGGTCGGCCGCGACATTCAGGTTGGGCCGATTTCCTTGCATGTCTTCGAGCGCACCGAGAGATGCGATGCAACGAATGTCGATCCGGCCACTGCCGAACGCGACATGTCGATACCGAGCCTCTTGCAGCGCCGGTGGGGCCACAGCGATTTTGGCATTTACGCCAAAGTGACCGGGTCAGGTAGGCTTACTGTTGGCGATAGCGTGACCGATTCCTGGATCACCTGATCCTTCAACTCGAAACACTCTGCCCCCTTAGCGCAGCGGCAAGCGACCCCCTTAGCGCAGCGGCAAGCGACCCATAGCGTAGCGGCCAGCACCCTCATGACGCCGCCCTTTTGGCCGAATAGCCAGACGCGAAGCGGTAGGCCAGACCAATTCCGGCTGAGCGGGAATTGGTCTGGCCTGCGACCGCAGTCCCGCTTTAGAGCGTTTCAGGTTTAGACTGAAGCTCTCATAGGAGCGGCCACTCCCGCCAGCGGTTCCCAATCTCACCCAATCGGCAGGAAAAGCCATAAGACAATCGTTTCCGCCTTAGTCGGAAACGATCTAGAAAGTTGGTCGCAAAAACAGCCACCGAAACGCCGTCGTCCGGTTGCCTAGATCATTTCCGGTTTAGTTGCAGACCGTTCGTAACCGGTGCCGTCGCCGGCTAAACCGGAAAAAATGATCTACTCCAATAGTGTAGGGCGGGACTACCGACCTAGAACCGCACGCGTCTTACTCAGCGGCGGCTTCGTCGTTCTTGGCGACTGCTTCGCCATCGTCGCTATCGCGACGGGGTCGACGCACCGGCCGTTTCAAAAATTCCGGCTGCTCATCGGTTTGCGCGTAGCGTTGACGACGCCCACGGCCCCTGCCGGTACCTGTTGACGACGCGGCGGGCTGCTGTTCGCTGTCGGTCTCGCTACTACGATCACGCCGGCTGCGTCGCGGCCGCCGTTCTTCGCCACCACCTTCACCTTGATCGTCGCTTTCGCGCGCAGCCGCCCTTTGGCCGCCACGCCCCCCGCCACGGGTTTCCTCGTCGTTGGACGAAGTATCATCGGCGTCCGGCTGCTGCGGTTGGCGTTGAGTGCGCTGCTGCTGAGCTTCCTGTTGCGCAGCCTGTTGCTCGCGATGAGTCATGATAATGCGGTTGTAGTGTTCCGCATGCTGTAGATAGTTCTCCGCCAGCACCGGGTCACCTGACGAAAGAGCGTCACGCGCCATGGTGACGTATTTCTCGGCGATGTGCGACGGCGTCCCGCGTATCTTCACATCGGGACCGTTGGACTCGAAGCTGCGCGTCAGCGGATTTTGGCCCTTACGGTTATTATTGTTGCTATTATTTCGGCCGCGGCCTCTGCGATTTTGCTGTCCTTGCCTCATGGGCTCCCGTCTCGCGTAGCTGGTGAATTGTTATCGATCCGGACGTCATACGGCGGGCGTTCCGCGCCTGCCTGAGATCATCAGTGAATGTCCGGTGCTCAAAGTAGATTTCCGCGAGGATTTCAATCCGTCGCAATGGTTATCTCAAAGGACCTCTGCCCCAATCGGCTGTCCTGGCTTCGTGCTGCACGGCAAATAAGCTCTGCCAATTGCCGTTCAAATAACGCGGTGCGCGCTGCAGTAAACTTCGGGTGAGTCAGCCTTCATTGCGCGGACATCGTCGACGGCTCGTAACCAATCGGAACGGCCTGCGGAAATACGCGCCTCTGTTCCGATGTAAAATGCTAGAACGCCAGTCGTCTCGACCCGTTCCCGCGCAGCAGCAGTCTCTTTCAGAATACAATAGCGCGCAATGCCTCTGTTTCCAAGTG
>CAZWCL010000542.1:0-2452 GCA_964632265.1 uncultured Hyphomicrobiaceae bacterium
CGTCGCCTGCCGCGCGTCATCGAGTTGCGCGTTGACATGACGTGTTGCGACGCCGAACGGGCGCAATATGCGAGAGTGTTGCGTATTGCCAACCGGCGGGTCACGTTCGATGACAACGGCACGAAGCAGCTTACCTGCCGACAGGGTATCCTGTGCGCGTTCGATTGGCCCGTGAAGCCGCTGTTTAGAATCTCGGCGCGCGCGGACGCCGCCCGTGGCATTGCGCCATCGGCGAAAATGTTGCCGCGCCGGTGATGGCGGGTGCGTTTTATGAAGATCGACGAGGAGGGATCCAGCCGTGAACAGATACTTTTGTATGGCGCTGATGGCGCTAATGAGTTTTGCGAGCGTTTTTGTGATGACCGCTCAGGCTCAATTTCCGAAGGAGTTCAAGACGGTGGCGGAGGGGCGGAAGTTGGTTGTTCCTGCTGCCAAACTGATGCGCGTCGACGAGGGTGTCTTCGAGATTGAAATTGGCAAAACGATTGATCTCACCGATCGCAAAATGCTTTTGGCTGTCACTTACAGGGGCCAAAATAAAAAGTGTTGCGAAATCATGGTCAGCGGCGAGCGGGTGCGATGGCGCAGTGTTGGCAGCCGCATCAATCTTAAGGACCTGCGCAGCACGAAGAAGTCTCTTGAAGATAAGGACGTCTGCTATCTCGATGTGATTGATTTCGCGCTGCCGAAAGGCGCGCCCGGTATCGCGACGTTTCGGCTGAATTGTATCTGAGTTCTCTCAGGGATGGGCCCGTGGGTCAGTACGGTTGGTGGCGACGGCGCGGGTCAGGGATGATGACCTTGACCGCGCCGCCCGGCATTTTCACGCATCAGCCCGCCGCTGATTGAGGGGCTTATAGTGTGCCGCTCGGGCCGGAGCCGCTCAGTCGGCGTAGTCTGGCTCTTTGCGATCGAGGATGCGCTTCAGGGCCGCGAAGTGGAAGTCCCACGGCTTCCGGCCTTCGAAGTTGTTACCCGTCCGGATACCGTTTTGCGTCGTGTCGATGACTTCCGGTGAAAGCTCTTTGAGGGGCTGGCCGGTCCACATCGCGTAGAGCTGAACCTGGGCGGCGCGCTCTGTGTAATAGAGCCTGTCATAGGCTTCGGCAACGGTACGCGCGATGGTCGTCACGCCGTGGTTGCCCATAAACAGGATGGTTTTGTCGCCGACGAGATCGGCGAGACGGCAGCCTTCGCTGTCATCGAAGGCGGGACCGGTGTAGTCCATGTCATAGGCGATATGCTTCATGAGCAGGACTTCGGTTTGGCCGATCGGCTTGATGCGTGGGTCTTCGAGGCGGGTGAGTGCGCTCGCGAAGGGCATGTGGGTGTGCATTACGCAGGCGGCGTGCTCGACGTCGCGATGGAGGGGCGCATGGATTGCGAACGCGGATTGCTCCATGTGGCCTTCGCCGGCGAGCTTGGTACCGTCGTAGCCGATTTCCATAAAGCAACTGGCGGTCACTTCGGACCAGTGGGTGCCGAAGGGGATCTGGTAGTAGGCGTCCTTGCCCGGAACGCGGAGCGTCAGGTGGTTGAAGATGCCTTCGTGAAGGCCCTCCATGACGGAGATACGGTGGGCCGCGGCGAGATCAACGCGGGCCTGCCATTCCACATCCGAATAGCTCTGGCCGGTTTGGCGATCGACTTTCTGTTGCATTGCGTGTCCTCCTGGAGAAGTGGCTTTGGCTGGAAAATTGGCTTTGGCTAGAAGAGCCGGTGGGGGGTGAATTTTTGTCCGGGGCTGGAAAAGCGGTTCAGGCTAAGCGGCTGGGGGCCGAAATATCGACGACAGCGTGCGCCCAATGGACGGACGTTGCAACCCCGGCGCGCGGTGGGACGCCCGAAAAGATGTGATCGATCGCGCCGGTGATGGGTCGCGCGGCGCGGTCAGGATGAGGCGACTGGGGCCGGCGCTTTGGCTATTTCTCGGCGATACCAGGCAGCCATGATCTCCATGGCGGCGAATGACGCGATGGAGATGGCGAAGAGAACCCATGTGCCGGCGCGGTAGCTCCAAACATCGACGATGAGGGCAAAGAGCATGGGCGAGATGGCGTTAAACAACAGAATCGGCGTTGCGACGATGCCGAGGACCTTACCGTAACCCTCGGCGCCGAACAGGGCGAGCGGGACAGCGCCACGCACGACGGTGACGAGGCCGTTGGAGACGCCGAAGATCAATGTGAACACGGCGGCGGTCAGCCAGTCGAAGCCGGTTACGAAAAGAAGTACGCAAAACGAAACGGGAAGAAGGCCGATCGCAAGCCGCCCAAGGCCAACCGGCGCGATTTTCTGGCCCCAGATGAGCTCCCAGAGACGCCCCGCGACCTGGGCGATACCCTTGAAGGAGGCGATTGTGACGGCAAGGGTCAAAGCGACGCCCGAGGCTTCGATCAGGCCGACGAGATGAACCGCGCCAGCGGCGAGTTCACCCAGGAAATGGACGACC
>CAZWCL010000543.1:0-2440 GCA_964632265.1 uncultured Hyphomicrobiaceae bacterium
GCCGACCATGTCAGACTTTGGCGTTGCGTCGGCCAAGCGTGCGCAGTCTGAGTGCATTGAGTTTGATGAACCCTTCAGCATCCTTCTGGTCGTACGCCCCCTGGTCGTCCTCGAACGTGACGAGGTCCGGCGCGTAGAGTGATTGCTCGCTGCGCCGTCCTTCGACGATGACGTTGCCCTTATAGAGCTTCAGTCGCACGGTCCCGACAACATGCTCCTGGGACTTGTCAATTGCCGCCTGAAGCATTTCGCGCTCCGGCGAGAACCACATTCCATTATAAATCAACTCTGCATAGCGCGGCATCAGCTCATCCTTGAGGTGCGCGGCGCCACGGTCCAGTGTGAGACTCTCCATCGCCCGATGCGCACTCAATAGTATCGTGCCGCCAGGGGTCTCGTAGATGCCGCGGGACTTCATGCCGACAAACCGGTTCTCGACGAGATCGAGCCGCCCGATGCCGTTTTCGCGCCCCAGGTCGTTAAGTGCGGCTAGCAAAGTCGCGGGGCTCATCGCCTGACCATCGATCGATATCGGATCACCGCCCTCAAAACCGATCTCGATCAACGTCGCTTTATCGGGGGCATCCTCAGGGCTGATCGTGCGTTGGAAGACGACATTGGGTGGTGCGACGTCCGGATCCTCAAGCACTTTGCCCTCGGAAGACGAGTGCAACAGGTTGGCGTCGACCGAGAACGGCGCTTCGCCCTCTTTGTCCTTCGCGATCGGAATTTGGTAGGTACGCGCGAACTCGAGCAGGGCCTCGCGCCCTGAGAACTCCCATTCCCGCCAAGGCGCGATGATTTTGATGCCCGGCTCCAGTGCATAATAGCTAAGCTCAAAGCGGACCTGGTCGTTGCCCTTACCTGTTGCACCATGACATACCGCATCGGCGCCGGTCGCCCGTGCAATCTCGATTTGCTTCTTGGAGATCAGCGGACGCGCGATGGATGTACCAAGCAGATAGACGCCCTCGTAGAGGGTGTTGGCGCGGAACATCGGGAAGACGTAATCCCTTACGAACTCCTCGCGCAGGTCTTCGATAAAGATGTTCTCTTCTTTGATGCCGAGCATCAGCGCCTTCTCGCGCGCCGGTCCGAGTTCCTCACCCTGACCCAGGTCGGCAGTGAAGGTCACGACCTCCGCACCATAGGCTTCCTGCAGCCATTTCAGTATGATCGAGGTGTCCAGCCCGCCCGAATAGGCAAGGACTACTTTATTGACGGATTGCGTAGGCGTAGCGGCGTTCATCGGTCGACCTTGTAAGGTTGGCTTCGTCGAGAGTCCGTTATACGCATCTTGGCGTGGAAGTCAGGTGTCATGACGTTCCGGCCACTTGTCAGTGATGTCGCAAGCCTAAGGCGGCGTAAGCGCTGCCCGCAAGACGGTATCATCCACAAGAACCGTTCCAGAGAACGTTCAGTGAAGGAATCTTTGGAGGTCTCGGCTATTTCGAAAACTACCGTTCGTTTCAGGAAATCCGATAATGAAGGTCGCAAAATCGCTTGGCGCCGTCGTGGCAGTCTCGTTGGCCTCATGAGGCGGATCGGATGGCGCCCGCCGCCGCGCCGCTGGCGCCTCGTGTCATTTATAGCATCGTGTTTTTTTGCCATCAGCACGCATGCAGAGGCCGAGAGCGGTACAGCGACGGATCTGTGGATGTCGGATCAAGCACTAAGAGCTGCCTTCGCGGGACGGACGATCGCGGGGCGATATGTTGACGGCCGGACGTTCCGCGAGTCCTACGCGCGCGATGGCGGCCTGACGTATTCCGAGCCGAGGTTATTCCAATCATGGCGCGGCCGATGGTCCATTATACGTGGCCGTTTCTGCACGATCTATGACAACTCCGGCACGGGTGGCTGCTATCGTGTGCGCCGGGTGAGCCGGAATTGTTTTGAGTTCTTCTTTGAAACGCGAACGGAAGAGGAAGCGCGCCGCTCGACCCTGCGCCGGCCGACCTGGACTGCACGCGCTTGGCGTGCAGAGATGATCGCGACGTGCCGCGAACGTCCGCTCGTGTGAGGCCTGCGTGGTACTTGACCGTGGCTTTGGGGCAGCGTCTGCTCCCCGGACGTCTCGCCAACACCGGAGTTGCCCTGTGCCCATCCTGAATTCCGCCGCCGCCATGCACGGCGAAGTCACCGCTTGGCGCCGTGATATCCACGCTAATCCCGAGCTTGGTTTCAAAGAGCACCGCACTGCCGCATTCGTCGCTGATCAGCTTCGCGCTTTCGGTTGTGATGAGGTCAAGACAGGCATTGGACGCACCGGCGTGGTCGGCGTCATCAAGGGGCGCGAGAACCATTCCGGCAAGGTCGTTGGCTTGCGATGCGACATGGACGCTCTGCCGATCGAAGAGGCGACGGGCTTGCCTTACGCGTCGCGTAACCCCAGCGTGATGCATGCCTGTGGTCACGATGGTCATACCGCGATGCTCCT
>CAZWCL010000544.1:0-2427 GCA_964632265.1 uncultured Hyphomicrobiaceae bacterium
CGCGCAAGTCTCGATCGACGGTGAGGGCGAGCGTATAGATTCGATCTATTTCGCTCTTCTCAAACAGCGCTGCGCCGTACGAATAGACGGATGAACCGCCGCCCAGCTTCGCGCTGCAATTGACTTCGCGGCCGATGTCGCTCGACGTCAGATTGTACCGGCTCATCAACGCGCATAGCTTGGCGCCGGTGACGCTCGGCGGGTCAACGATGAACGGCTCGGACGCGCCGGCGAACAGTTTCGAAAAACTGAAGTAGTATTTTCCCGGCAGGTACGTCGTCAGCTTGATCAACGCCATGACGGCAAAGGCACCAACGAAAACTATGGTGATGTTGGCTTTGAAGCCCATCACGTAACGCAGCACGGCATCCCCCACACAAGACTCCAATGAAGCGCCGCATCCTAAGCTGTGCCTTCGTCGTCAAGCAAGCCAGTTTCGCTTCAAATCTCGCCCACTCAACTTGAACAACGCGCGTAGCTTGTGGAAACATTCTTTAGTCAATAGCAGTCTGCTTCCCATCTAAGCACGCTCCCCACAACGACCCTGCCCAACCACTACCCAGCCGTCGCACTTGGTCGTTCTTTGACCCGATCATACCACGCGGTGAGCCTCGTCAGCTCTGCCGGTATTCCTTGACCGATGTGGCTACCGAAGTCCGTAAAACAAAAAAGCATGATATCTGCGAGGGTGAAGCGGTCGCCGCAGAGATACGGTTCGTCGGCCATCTGGTCCTCGAGCCAGGCGAGGTGGTCCTGCGCCGACGCCTTCAGACCCACGGCCGCTTCCGGAATCATGCGCATGCGCCATGAAAACCATTCGAGCGCATCGCTGAAACGAAAGCCGTTAGCCATCGGCTCGCAAAACCCGAGATCAACCCGCCGCGTCCACATGCGTGTTTCACTGCGTTCTTCGGGCGTCGTGCCGATAAGTGGCGGGGCGGGGTACAGTTCCTCAAGATATTCACAGATCGCCGTGATCTCTGAGATGAGTTGGCCGCTATCGGTCAGCAGCGCCGGGCTCTGGCCGCGGGGATTGATGGCCAGATAGTCGGCCTTCCTGTTGACACCGCCGCGCACATCTATGTCGACGCGCGGGATCTCGATGCTCTTTTCCGCTATGAACATTTTGACGACGTGCGGATTGGGGCCGACCGATTGGTAGAGCTTCATGAGCGCGTGCCTCGTAATGCTTCGCAACCTCCAGAATGGGTGATCTCCCTGACCGAGGCAAGCGACCAACCCGCTGCCTCCAAGGTTGTCACAAGAGATACCGCAGTTTCGGGCGCCCGAGGAAAGCGCCCCCGATTCATCCCCAGCCGGAGTTCGAGGATGCCGTCGGGGTACCGTTTCTTGTACCGCTTGTCCCGTGGCTGCCTGGGTTATGGCCGCCAGGATTAATGGCCTGCGGATTGAGCTTTTTGTAGGCTGAAATGAGTTCGACCATCTGTTTGTTGTAGTCGGCCACATTGTGCGTCAGCGTCTTGACCAGGGTGTCGAGATCGTCGAGGCGCCGGTCCTGCGCTTCATCCATATTACCGGCAGGGACATTGATGATCGGCAGCGAGGTCATCTGCTCGTGCATGGCGCTCGATAAGGTCGACATTTGCATATTCAGTAGGTTCACACTGTTGGACAGCGCCAAGACGCTGGATTCGAGTGCAGTGATTCGCGCATCTTGCCGTTCGTCCGGCTCGGACTGGCGCGCATTTGGTGAGGGCATGGATGGTGTCGCCTCCTGGCCGTATGGCGCGAGTGAGTTGCCCTCGCCAAGCGAGGCGATAGCGCGCTCCAGCGCGCTGATCCGAAACAGCATCGTCGGGTCGGTCATTTGTCACTCCTCGAATGCCGGCATGTGGCCGGTAATCCAAATTGCATAAAGATTTTTCTGGTTTATAGCGCCGTTGCAGCCTCTGAAGACGACTATAGTTTGACGATATCGCACGTAAACGGCGGCGATCATTACAGCGCAAAAAACCGTCAGCCGTGGCCTGGATTCCGTTGTCCGGCGAACCATGACAACCTACACTGAGCAGGAAGGTGTTGTGCGCCCTGGGGGTTTTTCCGCGTCCTGAAGGATATTTCCAGTGATCGATCGTCGTAGATTTAATAGCGGCGCTGCCGCGGCCACAATCGCCGTGGCGACGGGACATTTCGCACACACCACAGGCAGCGCAGCTGCCCAGGTCCGGGCCGATACAGCATGGCAGGCATATCGTGACATCGTCACCGCTGCGAAGAAATTAGGGTTGTCCGTGCCGCGGGTCGATGGCGATGTAAAGCGATTGGACACTGAAAACGCCATCCCATTGTTTTCTGATCTCGTCCAGGTGCTCGAGCAGAATGCGGCTGGTGCCGACCGCAACGCCGACAAGATTGATGAGTTGATCGAGCGGGCAGCGGAGCTACTGCGCGACACCACGGCCAAGG
>CAZWCL010000545.1:0-2422 GCA_964632265.1 uncultured Hyphomicrobiaceae bacterium
TGCCGAACCGAGAGTTGTTTTTTGATCGGCTCAAGACGTCGGTCGCACGGGTAAAAACCGAGCCTGACCTGCGCCCGACGGTATTTTTCATCGACCTCGACAAGTTCAAGAGCGTCAACGATTCGTTCGGTATTCTTGTCGGCGACAGCCTGCTGCTCACCATATCCCGTCGTCTATCGCGCCAACTGGCACCGATGGACACGCTCGCGCGTCTCGGCGGCGACCAGTTTGCGATGCTGGTCCTGTCCGTGAATGAACCGGAAGCTCTGGCGCGGATGGCCGAAGGCTTCCGCCGTGCGCTGCGCGCACCGATCAAGATAGCCGGCCAGGAAATCGTCCTCACCGGTGCCATCGGCATCGCAGTCCATGACCAGACGAGCGACGACGCGCTCGACATCGTCAAGGATGCCGAGATTGCCATGTACCGGGCGAAACGCAACGGCGCCGATCAGGTCGAGATATTCCGGCCGGAGATGCGCCAGGAACGCGATGACCGGATCACGATCGAAAGCGATCTTCGCCGCGCCCTTGAACGCCGCCAGATCAAGGTCGTCTACCAGCCGATCATTTATCTGCCGCGGGAGGAACTCGCGGGTTTCGAGGCCCTTGTTCGCTGGCAGCATCCCCGTCTCGGCCTTCTCAACCCACAAGATTTTGTGCCGGTCGCCGAAGAGAGCGATCTCATCGTCAAGCTGGGCAGCTACGTCCTTGCCGAAGCCGTTGAACAGGCCGCGAAATGGCAGAAGCAGCTTCCGCGCGCGCGCCACCCGCTGTTCGTCAGCGTCAACGTGTCGAGTCGCCAGCTTTTCAACAAGGAGCTGATCGCGGAACTCCGCCATATCATCGCCCGCTCGGTCGTGCCCCCCGATGTGCTGCGTCTCGAGATCACCGAATCGCTGGTGATGGAGAATCCGGAACGCGCCGCCGAGATGCTTGATATGCTCAAGGTTGCCGGCGCCGGTCTGGCGCTTGATGACTTCGGCACGGGATACTCGTCGCTTGCCTACCTGGAGCGGTTCCCGTTTGATACGATTAAGATCGATCGCGATCTCATCCAATCGTCGTCATCCGCCGAAGGCGCCGGTTCAGCGATCGTTCGCTCGATCGTTGCCATGGCGAAAGAACTCGACAAGGAGATCGTCGCGGAGGGTGTGGAAGCCGCCGACGACGTTAAGTTCCTGCGTTCGATCGGATGCCAGTACGCGCAAGGCTATTACTACGGTGAGCCGATGGGCGAGCGCGATGTCGCCGATCTTTTGAAAATCGTGAGCAAATCCGAGAAAAAGCTCCAGCGTCGCGGCCTGTTTGGTCGGAGAGCCGAGTCGGAAAGCGAAAAGGCGAAGCCGCGCGGCGAGCCGAAGGACAAGACGAGAGCCGCCAGCAGCGCGGCAGTCGAGAGGCACGAGAACGGCAGCGAAGCAGATGAAAGGCCGGCTGCTGCCCCGGCTGCCGGAGAATTCTCCGCGCGCAGCATTGAAGTGCCGGATTCCGTCAGGCCGGATGTGATACCACCGGTACCGGTTAATGCCGGCAGCCAGGCCACCCGGCCAGCGGCACCTTCGCCGGCAACTCAGCCGCTGGCTCAATCACAAGAACCGGCCCAATTACAAGGACAGGGCAAAGTACAAACACCATTGCCCCCGGGAGGTTTCGCACCGCCCGCCGGAAGACCGCCGGGCCCAACAGCGCCACCGGGCATCCGGCAATCCGCGCCGTTGCCGCACCAACATGCCCCGGCGCCGCCAAGGGAAGGCCCGCCAGGTTCGCCCCCGCCCTCCAGGGCCACGAACGTTCAACCGCCGCCGCCACCCCAAGCCGGTGCTACGCAGCGGCGGACGCCGCCGCCGCACTGGCGCGAGGCGCCGAAGACGGGCACGCCACCGGATCTCCTGGTCGCCCCGGGCAATGGCCAAGCACAGAGCGCACCCGGTCCGCGGGCGCCCCAGGCCGGACAGACAGCCGGTCCGCCAAGAGATGGTGTCGGGCCAGACCAATGGCAGCCGCAACCATCCGGCTCTGGCAATACTGAGGAAACGCGCGCCCGGATCAATGCGCCGCTTGAAGATAAGGCGCGTGCCGAGCCGCCTGCTGTGCCTGAAGCCGTATCGAACGGGCCGGACCATGCACCAGCCAACGCGGCCGCTCCGTCGGTCGTGAAGCTGCCGCGCGATCGCGCCAGCGACTTCTCGACACTTCCACCAAGCATAGCAAACAGCCTTGCGCGCCTGGCCGGAGGCTCCCCGCCTGACGAGAGCGGCGAGGGTGGCGAACAGGCCGACGGACGTAAACGGGAGAAATCTCTTCCCGATCTGGAGCCCGGCGAGTAGTTGGAATCCGGCGGATGAACCGGCGGCAAGAAGCCGCCCGCTAGATCATTTCCGGTTTAGTTGCAGACCGTTCGCAACCGGGGCCGTCGCCGGCT
>CAZWCL010000546.1:0-2416 GCA_964632265.1 uncultured Hyphomicrobiaceae bacterium
GACTTCAAGGTGTTCAGCTATTCCGAGCACTCGGTCGGCACGGGCGCCAACGCGACAGCCGTCGCCTTCGTCGAAGCTGAGGTCGATGGCCGCCGCCTATACGGTGTCGGCCGCAGCCCGAACATCACGTCGGCCTCGCTCATCGCCGTAACCTGTGCCGTTAACCGCGCCCTCAGCGCCTGATGCGGGCAGGCCTCACCGACTGATCTGAACCCCAAGACCATGCGTTGCGGTTTTATGGAAACGCAACGCATTAAAAACTTGGGCTGGTCGAGAATTCCCCGACCAGCCTTTTTTTGGGGATTGGCGGGCATCCTGCCGTTCGCCGGCCTGACTTTGGCGCAGATCTTCGGCGCCGCCTCCGATGCCGCCATGATTGAGCAGGCACTTATCGCCTACGGGGCGCTCATACTGACATTCATCGGTGGCGTGCACTGGGGATTGGCAATGCGGGCTGGAATAGACGCGCAAGCAATCCGGCAGTCCGCGCAAGATTGGCAACTCTACACCACCGGTATCTTGCCCTCACTGGTTGGCTTCGGCGCAGTGTTGACAGGCGGGGTGCTCGCTTTTCTCTTGTTGATCGGCGGCTTCTTCGCCCTACTGGCCTACGATCTTCGCCTCGTGCGCCGTGGTGTCGCCTCGCAATGGTATGCGCCGCTGCGCATCGTTTTGACCATTGCCGTCACGTTCTGTTTGGGGCTCGCCGTCAGCTACGCCTGAGAAACTATTTGCCGCCATACGCGTTCTAATCTTGCGTCGGCAGATTGATAAAGGAAGAACCGAAAATGCCCAAACGCGTCCTTATTATTGGAGCGAGTAGCGGTATCGGGCGCGCAGCTGTCGATATCGGGCTCGAGAAAGGATACGCCGTTCGTGGCTTTGCCCGCAGCGCCGGCGACATCAACATGACCCACGAACATTTCGAGGCCCACCCCGGTGACGCGCTCGTTGCCTCCGACATAGAAGCGGCACTCGATAATGTCGACGCCGTGATCCAGGTATTGGGCGTCAGCGCCAATCTGAAAATGCTCACTGGGCCGGTTGATCTCTTCTCCAAGGCAACTGAGATACTCGTGCCGGCTATGGAGACTGCCAACGTACGGCGTCTGATCGCCGTAACTGGATACGGCGCAGGAGATGGCCGAGACAAAATTTCTCCGCTGCAGAGAATTGGCTTCGAGGTTTTTCTCGGCCGGACTTACGATGACAAGGACAAGCAGGAAGAAATCATCCGCGCCAGCAGTCTCGATTGGACCATAGTGCGCCCCGGCGTCCTCACGACGAGTGAGGCGAGTGGCGATACCCGTGTGCTCGTCGAACCTGATACATGGCGCAACGGTTTCGTCTCGAGGCGGCGCGTCGCCCGCTTCCTTATCGAGCAGGTCGATGCAACGGACCTGATCGGCAAAACGCCGGTGGTAATTGGCCCGAACCAACTGCCGAACATCTGAAGAGAAATGAGAAGTGGCCCTCGTTTAGGGCTGTCTATATGGAATATGCGACGCCATCGTGCCCCGGATCAGCGCCGCCATCTAGCCGCCCCCCGTCGATCCTGATGCCATGAACGGCCGCGATGCCGAACGTGAGCGGAGACCGGATCACTTCATGGCCTTGCTCGATCAAAGGCTCCACGATGTAGCCGGGAATGCGGTTTGTGATGTCGATCGCGTTCGAGGTTGACGAGAAGCGTGGCGCGGCGACCGCATTCTGCATGTCCATGCCGAAATCCAGCACATTCAGGATCGCTTGCACAACACCCATCGCAATCTGAGTACCACCCGGCGCCCCGAGGACCACATGCGGCACGCCGTCCTTGGACACGATCGTCGGGCACAGTGCCGAGAAGCGGCTCTTGCCTGGTGCGATCGAACCTGCACGTCCCGGACGCGGGTCAAAAACGCCCATGCAACCATTATACATAAAGCCGAGCCCGTCCGAGATCACGCCGGACGGCATGCCGAGCGAATGTGTCATCGTGAACGCCAACCCGTTCTTGTCGACGACGGCAACGTGGGTCGTGTCGGCCGGCTCGCCAAGTGGCAGCCGTTCAACGCGCATCCGTTCACCGTTACGGATCCGCTCACTGACGTCGGCAGCGTACGATTTCTGTGTCAGCCACTGCGGAATATCGACGAAGTTCGGATCACCGACGTAGCCGTCCTTGTCGGCGGTTGCCGCTTTCATCGCCTCGGAGACGAGGCGGATGTATTCGGTCGTATTATGGCCGACCTCAGCAAGCGCGAAGTTCTCAAGAATGTTGAGCATCTCGATGAGCATGATCCCGCCACCGGGCGGTTGGCACGTCGCAATCTCGTAGCCGCGGTAGGTCCCGATCAAGGGCGTATTGATCGTGGTCGAATAGGCTTCGAGGTCGGCTTTGCGCAAAAGCCCGCCGTTGGCCGTCATGTCAGCA
>CAZWCL010000547.1:0-2395 GCA_964632265.1 uncultured Hyphomicrobiaceae bacterium
GTAGGTACGGAAGATCCAGGGACGGTCGCGGCCGGCATTGGCGGCGGCGGCTTGATGCGGCATGGCTGACCTCAAGTAAATGGCCCGGAACAGATCATTTCGCAGGTGCGAAACCACTTGACCATAGCCCCAAGTCGAAGCCAGGGCGAGAGGGCTTTTGCCTGAGATAAAAGGATGCGGCGCGCGCGATGCTGCGGGCTGCGGGCTGCGGACTGCCGCTAATGCGAAGTTAGCGCTTGTCGCGCAACAGGGCCCAGATGCGTAGCGTCAGCAGCGTGAACGTCGCGATCAAAATGAAACCGAAGCTGGCAGAGAGCGCGGCGTTTGATGCTTTGTCGGTTGAAAGCATGATGTTGTTGACCATGAGAAGCGCGTTGCCAAATAAACCCGCAAAAAGGAGTATCGGAACACTTGCCAGGGTCGTGAAGACGCCGACACGAAGGATGTGGCAGACCAGCAGGGCGCCGGAAAGCGACATGAAAGCGATCAAGACGAAAATGCCTGTCGGCACTCTCTGCATCGTCTCCATAATGGCGTCCACATTCATTGGAAGCGCTCCGTCCTTCCCAAACTCAGCTAAAAAATCAGTGTGCGTATGACACGGCGATGCCGGTATGTTGCGACAAAATGTTTAAACGGGCGTTGACGCGAATGTGAACAACCGTCGCCATACGCCGTAATTCTGTTGCGCTGCGGTATGAATTGGGCCAGCCTGAGCTGGAAATTGTGCAGCGCAGGATCTGCGCGTCCGTCCGATTCATTGAGGATCTGTCCCATGACAAAAGATGCGAGCATGGTAAGCGAAGAAACTCAGTCGGCAGCAAGCATCACGCCGGCGGTCGCGACCAAGGATCTCTACGAGGTTGGCGAAATACCGCCTCTGGGGCATGTGCCCAAGGAGATGTACGCCTGGACCATTCGCGAAGATCGTCACGGCGAGCCCGATACGGCCATGCAGGTCGAGGTCGTGCCGACTTGGGAACTCGACAGCCACGATGTGCTGGTTCTCGTTATGGCCGCCGGCGTTAACTACAATGGCGTCTGGGCGGCGCTCGGCGAGCCGATCTCGCCGATCACGCACGTCCATAAACATCCCTATCATATTGCCGGCTCCGACGCCTCGGGCATTGTGTGGGCGGTCGGCTCGAAGGTTAAACGGTGGAAAGTCGGTGATGAGGTCGTGATCCACTGCAACCAAGATGACGGTGATGATGAAGAGTGCAACGGCGGCGATCCGATGTATTCGACCTCACAACGCATCTGGGGCTATGAGACGCCGGACGGCTCGTTTTCGCAATTTGCGCGCGTGCAGGATCGCCAGCTGATGCCGCGGCCGCAGCATCTCACCTGGGAAGAGAGCTCCTGCTACACGCTGACACTCGCCACGGCATATCGCATGCTGTTCGGACACCGTCCGCACACATTGAAGCCGGCGCAGAATGTGCTCGTCTGGGGCGCGTCTGGCGGACTCGGGTCGTTCGCCATCCAGCTCTGTGCGACCGCCGGTGCCAACGCAATCGGCGTCGTCTCAGAGGATGACAAGGTGGACTTCGTTCGCCAGCTTGGCGCGACGGGCGTCATTAACCGAAAGAATTTCAATTGCTGGGGGCAACTGCCGACGGTGAATTCTGCGGAATACGGCGAATGGCTGTCCGAGATGCGCAAGTTCGGTAAGGCGATCTGGGACGTTACCGGCAAAGGCGTCAACGTTGATATCGTCTTCGAGCATCCTGGCGAGGCAACGTTTCCGGTGTCGGTGCAGGTCGTGAAACGCGGTGGCATGGTGGTAATATGTGCGGGCACGACCGGCTACAATCTGACGCTCGATGCACGATATCTCTGGATGCACCAAAAGCGTGTTCAGGGGTCTCATTTTGCCAATCTTCAACAGGCCAGCCAGGCGAACAAACTTGTCATCGACCGGCGCATCGACCCATGCATGTCGGAGGTGTTTCCCTGGGCGCAAATACCCAAAGCGCACATGCGGATGAGACACAACCAGCACAAGCCTGGCAATATGGCGGTGCTGGTGTCGGCACCGCAGACCGGCCTCAGGACTTACGAAGATGTTCTTGAGGTCAGTCGCACCAAATTTGGCTAGCAGGCTGTTGAAGACCTCAATGAGGTCGCGATGCGGCGTAATTGACCGCTCAGCTTCGTTGCGCCGCCTTCATGTGGGATCCACCACATCTGCGACGGACGCGTCTTGTGAGCGGCCAATTACGCCGCATTCCTCTGCGACGCCACGCTTTTTCGCCCCGGATGCGCTGCCTTGTCCGATGAGTCCACATCGGACTGCACCAACTTCCTGCCCGGATGCGAAAAAACGCCAGGCATCGTGACCTCATTGAGGTCTTCAACAGCCTGCTAGCCAAATTTGGTGCGACTGACCTCA
>CAZWCL010000548.1:0-2394 GCA_964632265.1 uncultured Hyphomicrobiaceae bacterium
CTTGGTGCAGATCTCACGGTCGCGATCGGTCAGCTCGACTGGCTCGGCCTTGCCGCCGACATGCATGTTGGAGCGGGCTTCGTCGGGCGCCGGTACGCGATTGATGATGCCGCCGATTTCACCATCGATCAGGATGATGCGTTTATCTCCCTGCCGTACTTCCGGGCGGTATTGCTGCACCATGAACGGCTCGCGCCAAGCTTCTTGGAAAATCTCGATGAGCGCTGCCAGGTTGCTGTCACCGGATTGCAGACGGAAGACACCGGCGCCGCCATTGCCGTAGAGGGGTTTGACGATGATGTCGTCGTATTCCTCCCGGAACGAGCGCACATCCGCGAGATTGCGCGTCACCAATGTCGGTGGCATCAGATCGGGAAAATCGAGGACGAAGATCTTCTCCGGCGCATTGCGCACATGTCCCGGATCGTTGACCACAAGTGTCTGGGGATGGATGCGTTCGAGCAGATGTGTCGTTGTGATGTAGCTCATGTCGAACGGCGGATCCTGGCGCAGCAGGACGACATCGAGATCAGACAGATCGACAATACGTTCATTCGAGAGGTCGAAGTGATTGCCGGGCTCGTCGCGAACAGTCAAGGAATGGCCATGCGCCAATAGCCTCCCGTCGCGCAGCGTGAGGTTCGGTGGCGTGTAATAAAAGATATCGTGGCCACGATCCTGAGCCGCCAGAAGGATCGCCAGCGTGGAGTCACCCGACACGTCTATGCCGGCGATAGGGTCCATCTGGCAGGCGATTTTAAGCGTCATCGATCACACTCCAAGCCTGAAACCGCTGACCGCGGCTCGTCGATGTTTGTCTGAAGGGGCAATACCTGCATCCGCGGTGCTGCGTAAAATCTATCCGGGCTCATCAAAATGATTGTAGCCCGTCCATATCGTGTCGTGGCCACCGCCAGGGGACGATATAAACCGCGTCGAGACCAAAACGGAAATTGCGGTACGCAGGGTGTGCCCAGGCCCACTTTTCAGCCGCATTGGCCAAGCGCTCGGTTTGTTCCTGCGAAATGGAGCGGCGCGCCGTCTCCAGATCTCGCCGGTATTTCACCTCGACGAAGGCCAGGCGCTTTCCTCGCTTCGCGACCAGGTCAATCTCGCCGTAGCGCGAACGCACCCGCCGCGCGACGATGGTGTAACCTTTCGCCATAAGAAAAACGGCCGCGACCAGCTCTGCGATCCGTCCGCTCCATTCAGCCCGCCGCCGCTCGTCGCGGCCTCTATTGCGTCTGTTCTTCTGGGGACTCATCGATTTCGACGCTATAGACGTATTATTTTGCATGGAAGGCTCGATGGTTACGGCTTCGCGCGCGAAGCGGTGCGCTCTTTGCGTGCTTGAATGAGATCGTAAACTCTCCCACGCGGGACGCCAAGCGCTGAAGCGACCGCTTTGGCCGCGGCGCCCGGTTTGAGGCTTTCCTCCAGACTGTCAAGCTCCCTCATGATGGCAGCATCGTCGACATCGTCTCCCCTCGGAAGTGCCGCGCCGTCAACGACAATTACGATCTCGCCGCGCGGCGGGTTTGTGCGGGCCCACTCGCAGAGGTCTCCGAGCGGCCCGCGACGCACCTCTTCGAATTTCTTGGTAAGCTCCCGTGTCACAGCCGCTTCTCGGTCTCCGAGAATCTCGTGCAGATCTTTAAGAGCGGACGCCAGCCGGTGCGGTGACTCGTAAACGACGAGCGTCGCCGTCGTGCTAGACAATTCATTGATACGATTACGTCGCGCTGCTGCCTTATGCGGTAGGAAGCCGGCAAATAGAAACCGGTCGCTAGCTAGCCCGGAAACTGTGATGGCAGCCGTAACCGCTGACGCCCCCGGCACGGTGTAAACGCAGTAGCCGGCGTCCTGGGCGGCCCGCGTGAGCTTATAGCCGGGGTCGGAAATTCCGGGCATGCCGGCGTCGGAAATCAGGGCCACCGTGCGCCCTTCTTCAAGCGCGCCAACGATTGCTTCTCGCGCCTGGGCAGCGTTGTGCTCATGGTAGACCTTAAGACGACGTTCCACACCGAATCGTGCCAGCATGGGGCGTGACAGACGTGTGTCTTCGCAGTAAACCTCATCCGCCTTCGCGAGCGTTACGAGGGCACGTGGCGTGATATCTCCGAGATTCCCGATCGGAGTAGCCACCAGATGCAGTCCGGCCGGCAATGGGCGGCTGCTAAGATCTCTTACACTTGACGTCAGCGCGGCACTGATGCGCGCCACCCACCCATCGGCACAATCATCGCCGTATGGCGGCTGCCCTGGAGGTGTTTGGCTGTCTTCCCTAGCGGCTGGCATCCACAGGCTGCCTTTCGGTATTTGGCTGCTACTAGCAGGCCGTTGAAGAACTCATGTGGCTCGCGACGCCTGGCGCTTTTTCGCATCCGGGCAGGA
>CAZWCL010000549.1:0-2351 GCA_964632265.1 uncultured Hyphomicrobiaceae bacterium
CCAGTCGCGGCGCGCCCGCACCTGCCTGATCTGTTGCGCTGTCAGCAATTCGCTTGCACGCATGGCCCACGTCCGTTTCCGACTTGGTCATCATCCATCGCGATGTTACCGCACACAGCTGGCCTATGTCACTGGTCAACGATAAGCCGCTGTAAAGCTACCGGCAGATCAGCACTGGCCTCTCGCTGTGGGTCACTACATTGTTTGCCTGACTGCCAAGCAGTAGCTTGGAAATGCCCCGCCGACCGTGCGACGCCATGACGATCAGGTCACAGTTCACCTTATCCGCCGTCGTCAAAATGCCCTCGGCGGGATAGGTGTCCGTTACATAGATCGTTTCGCAGGCGACGCCGGCATCATTTGCAACCTTCTCGGCGTCGGCGAGTACCTTGCTCGATCGCTTCTGCGCCGCTTCCTGATACTCCTTCACCGGGAACGACATCGCCGCTTCCCCCGGCGCATAGGCATGCCACGGCTCGCTCGCCGTGACGATCGTCACCTTGGCACCCAACGCCTTGGCAAGCGTAACGCCTTGATCGACAGCTTTCTGCGCCAACTCGGATCCGTCGGTCGCAATGAGCAGGTGCTTGTACATTTCGCGCACTCTCCGTTTCCCTGGTCTTCGTTGAGCTTACCGTGCCGCAACAGACAATCGTCCACATTGATCTCCGTCAAGCCGGTGACAAAAATTGATCCACGTCATGGCACCTATCGCCACCGGCCTTAGTTTAATGATCATGGCCGCCGGCAGTGCGCGCAGGAAAGATCAGACGAAGGAGAAAGCCGATGACGGACGTGAAAGCCCGCGAGGAACAGCTTCAAACCCGCCTTGCCGAACTCGAGGGACGCCTCAACCGTATCGAGGAACACCTCGACAAACCGGCTGACAAAGATTGGGAAGAAGAGGCCACAGAGGCCGAGATGGATGAAGTCCTCGAAGGGCTTGGCCATGCCGGCGCGACCGAGATCGAGGCCATCCACGCCGCCCTCGCCCGCGTCAGAGGCGGGAGCTACGGCATTTGCGTGCGCTGCGGCGAAGATATTTCCGAAGCTCGTCTCGACGTCGTCCCTCACACCGCGCTTTGCCGCAACTGCGCCTCCAAGGTTGCCGCCTCGGGCTGAAACGGCGTTGCGCGTATCCGTCCACCCTTCATTGAGGGCGCGTCGGCCGCCGGCGATCGTCCGATGGCTTGCAAACCAGCGGACGATCGCCGTCTCACGAAAAGGAAAGTTGGCCCCCCACGCCCCACATCAGCGGCCCGCCTCGGCTTCGACGTCATAACGCGTTTCAAACGCTCATCGTGATATTTGCCCTGGAAACATATTTGCCCCATTGCCTCCGTTGAAGAAATCATTTTGCTTAGCTGGTTCCCAGCTTGGCAGCGGTTGACGCCGCAAACCCGTCCACACCAATCTCGATCCCTGAACAAAACTCTATGACTGAGGCAGTCTCAAAAACCGCGCCCGCCCCGGGTGTGCGCCGCAACGTCGGCCTTCTTGCTGTCGCCCAGGCACTTTTCATGTGCATCACGACGATGGCGATCGCGACAACACCGCTCGCGGGCCACGCGCTCCTCGGCGTCGACAAAACCCTCGCCACCTTGCCGCTGGTCCTCAATCACGTCGGCATCATGTTGATGACCGTGCCGGCCTCCCTTCTGATGGGCCGCATCGGCCGGCGCGCGGGTTTCAGCGTCGGTGCATCGATCGCGCTTTTATCGGGTGCCGTTTCCCTCTTCGCGATCTACACGCAAAGTTTCTGGCTCCTCTGCCTCGGCGCTTTGCTGACAGGCTTCTCGTCCGCCTTCGCCTGGTACTACCGCTTCGCGGCCGCCGATGTCGCCGACGAGGCCTACCGCCCGAAAGCGATCTCTCTCGTCATGGCCGGCGGCCTCGTCGCCGGCATCCTCGGTCCGCAAACCGCGAAATGGTCCGTCCATTGGCTCGACCCGATGGTCTTTGCCGGCGTCTACGTCATGACCATGATTTTCGCCGCCGCCGCCATCCTCGTCATCCAGGGCATACGCATTCCCCGCCTAACCGCCGCCGAGCGCGCTGAGGGCGGCCGTCCGATGTCCGAGATCATCCGCCAGCCTGCCTACATCGTGGCGCTATGCTCTTCGATGTTCGGCTACGGCGTCATGACGCTGGTGATGTCTGCGACCCCGCTTGCCATGCTTGCCTGCGGTTTCAACTTCGACAGTAGCGCGACCGTTATTCAAGGCCACGTCGTCGGCATGTTCGCGCCGGCCTTCTTCACCGGCAACCTCATTCAACGTTTCGGCGTTCTCACCATCATCGCCACCGGCGCCTTGATCCAGATGGGCTGCGCTGCGGTGAACCTCGCCGGC
>CAZWCL010000550.1:0-2349 GCA_964632265.1 uncultured Hyphomicrobiaceae bacterium
CCTTGGCGCTGGTTCCTCACCAAGTGCGGCTATCGGGCGATCACCATGCCGTGGCGCTCCATCTACGTTCTCGCCCCCTATCTCGAATGCCCGATCCTGCGCACCCATGAGCGCGTCCACGTCTGGCAGATGGACCGCGACGGGACCGTCCGCTTCTGCGTTCTGTATCTGTGGTACCAGATCCGCTATGGTTACCGCGGCAACCCCTACGAGATCGAAGCCTACGTAATCGCAGGCGGCGGCTTGCCGCCAACCCACCAAAATCCAGGAGCGGGAACGACACTATGAGCCTTATGATCATCGGCAGCGATCGCGCCGGCGAGTTTTATCAGAACACCAAAGCCATCGCCCCGGACCGCGCCGTTGTCGCCTTCCCCGACATCCCCGATCCCGCCGCCGTCGAATACGCGCTCGCCTGGCAGGCCCCGCCGGGTGAGCTCATCAAGTTCCCGAACCTGAAACTCATCGTCTCCGTCGGCGCCGGCGTCGACCACCTCTTCCGCGATTCAAACCTCCCCGACGTGCCGATCGTGCGCTACGTCGATCCCGATCTCACCACCCGCATGACGCAGTACGTCGTCCTCCACACCCTCCTCCATGTGCGTCGCATGACCGAGCATCTCGCCCAGCAGCGTCGTAATGAATGGAACGTGCTCACCGAGCCGATGCCGGGCGAGGTTCGCGTCGGCATCATGGGCCTCGGCCACCTCGGCCAGGCCGCAGCCGGCGCCCTGCAACATCTCGGCTACCGGTTGAACGGCTGGAGCCGCAGCGAAAAGAGCGTCGATGGCGTGTCATGTTATGCCGGCGGCGACGGTCTCGGCCCCTTCCTCGCGGCAACCGACATCCTCGTCGCGCTCCTGCCCTTCACGCCGGCCACCAAAGGCATACTGAACCGCGACATCTTCCGCCAGCTCTCGACTGACGGCCAGCGCCATCAGCGCCTCCCCGGACCGGTCCTCATTAACGCCGGCCGCGGCGGCCTCCAGGTCTCAGGCGACATTCTCACGAGCCTCGATGCCGGCGAACTCTACGCCGCCAGTCTCGATGTCTTCGAGACCGAACCGCTGGACGCGGCAAGTCCCCTGTGGTCGCATGAGCGCATCATCATCACGCCCCACAACGCTGCCGAAAGCGCGCCCGAAAGCATCACGCGCTATTTCCTGCGCCAGATCGAACGTCTCGAAGCCGGCAAGTCTCTCGAAAACATCGTCGACCCCGCCGTCGGCTATTGAGCGCGCCGTTCGCTTATGCACCGCTCGTCTGATCGCGTCGCTGTATATCCGGGCACGGCGCAGTCCCGTAAGAACAAAAGACGCAGCACGTACCGTCCCGCGGGCTCAGTGTCGTCCCACACCCCATACAGAGGTAGCGTCGCACTCAGGCGTCGGCCGGCATTGCCTCCACTTGGCGATGTCCACAGAACGGGCATGTCAGTTCAGATAGCAATTCAACACTCTCGCGATCATCTTGCATTGCTGTCTCCATCAATATGCTGGCGCATGGTTGCGCCTCGAAATCGCACCGCAGCTCTGCTGATTGTGCGCGTCGTACCAGCCCGCTGTGAGTGCGAATAAGTTCGCAGCAACAGCGAAGACATGCCGCGATTGATTGACCGCCTTCGCCGCCGCACATCTGTAAACCGGCATGGTCCCCATGCAGCTATGCCATCACACCATATCACGACGCAATAACGAGCTAGGAGCTCCCGGAACTCAGGATGGTCCGGCCGCGTTTGGCAACGACGGAGGGCCAATCCGCAGAGCCTACGGAGGACCAATTCTGAAGGCCAACACTGAAGGCCATGCCATGCCTCGATTTTGGAGCCTGTCCGCAGCCGGTTTTGCCGCGACCGCTATCAGCTATGGACCGGGCCGGATGGGGTTCGGCCTGTTCGTGCCCGAATTCAGAGATGCGTTCTCGATGTCGACATCGGCCATCGGCTTCGTGTCCAGTTTCGGCTTCCTTGGCTTCTTCATTGGCCTGCTGACCGCCCAGGCCCTGCTGAGGCGACGGGGCCCCGAACTACCTGTCCTGTGCGGCCTGTCCGCCGCCACGCTCGGCATGGGGCTTGTCGCGGTTGCAGCGAGCCTGCCCGTTCTCGCGATCGGGGTCTTTCTCGCGACGTCGAGCGCCGGATTCGCCTGGACGCCGTTCAACGACGCGGTCCACCGGACACTCACGGATAAATGGCGGCCGGCTGCGCTGTCGGGCATCAGCACCGGCACCAGCATCGGCGTCGTGGGGGCCGGTCTTGCTGCGCTCGCAATGGTGGTTTTGGGCCTCTCCTGGCGATTTTGCTGGGTACTCTTCGCCATCGCCAGCGCCTTGGTGTTGCTGGCCAACTGG
>CAZWCL010000551.1:0-2347 GCA_964632265.1 uncultured Hyphomicrobiaceae bacterium
GACGGCTTCCATGATCGCGGTCGCGGCGACACCCTGATCAAGGGCGGCTTTCACCGTCCAGCCCCCTGTGCCTTTCTGCCCCGCCGCATCGTCGATCAGGGGCAGAAGCAGACCGTCGGTTTCGGTGTCTTTGGCGTTGGCAATTTCGGCTGTGATCTCGAGCAGGAAACCTGCGCCGTCACCCATGGTCGCCCAGCGATGCATCGTTTCCGCTATCTCGTCGGGCGAAAGTCCGGCGACGTCGCGCATTAGCGCATGCGCCTCGGCAATCGCCTGCATGATGGCGTATTCGATGCCGTTATGGATCATTTTGACGTAATGGCCGGCGCCGCTTTTGCCGAAGTATTCGACAGTCGGCCTCTCGTCATTTCCGGCCGTGGCCGCAAAC
Source organism: uncultured Hyphomicrobiaceae bacterium (assembly GCA_964632265.1). Lineage (GTDB taxonomy): Bacteria > Pseudomonadota > Alphaproteobacteria > Rhizobiales > Hyphomicrobiaceae > CAJQQK01. The sequence goes on from CAZWCL010000551.1 coordinate 389, forward strand.
GAGGTGAGCAGCTTGCGAATACGCAGCCAGTCGGATTCCGGTCCGCCCACCATGATGGCCGCACCGTGTCGGGCGCCTTCCGCGCCACCGGAGATCCCGCAACCCAGGTAGCCGATACCGTGTTCGGCAAGTTCATCTGCGCGGCGCTCGGTGTCGGTGTAGAGCGAGTTGCCACCGTCGATGATGATATCACCCGGTTTGAGGTGTGGTGTCAGCTTGTCGATCTCGATGTCGACCTGCTCGCCGGCCTTCACCATCAGCAGCATGACGCGATGTGTCTCGTCCTCAAGGGCGTCGGCGAGTTCGGCATGGCCGCCAACCACGTCTATACGGGATGCTGACCAGGAGCGCGCGCTTTCCCAGCTATCGGTGGCAACAATCTCATGTCCCTTGTCGCGCAGGTTGAGCGCCAGATTGCGGCCCATCACGCCGAGGCCGACCAGTCCTGCTCTCATGTCGCCCGCTCCCCTTGCAATACCATCGTCTCGATCCAGACTGGGCCGCCTCCGGTTTCGGCAGAGGCTACGCGATCCAACGCGCCGGTCTGCCGATCGATCCGGTGGGCGACGACCGTGTTGGATTTTTCACCGGCTACAAGAAGCCATGTGCCGCTCTCGTCGATCGTGAAATTGCGCGGGCAGTCAGCGGTCTCGAAAGTTCCTGCCCGCGTCAGGCTACCGGTCCCGAAATCGATCTCGAAGACTGCAATCGTGCTTGAACTGCGCTCGCTTGCATAAAGCCAGCGGCCGGGGGGATCCGTAAGAATCTGCGCGCCCCAGGGCTCAGCGTTGAAGCCATCGGGTAGATAACTGTTGGTTCCCGATTCCACCAGTGAGCCGCGGCTGGTGTCGACCTTCAAAGTGCTGATCAGACCGTCTTCCTCGCGCAGCAAATAGGCTATGGCACGTTTAGGATGATGTGCAATATGACGTGGCGCAGCGCCGGCTGGGAGATTGAAAGTCCCTGGGAAAGTCCCTGGCAAGGTGTCTGGCTCGTGGTCGGCGAAATGCCCGGTTTCGGCGCTGAATCGCAGTTGCGAAACAAAATCGCCGGCCAGGTTTGGCACGAAGGCGAAGCGGTTCGTCGCGTCGGTCGATATATGGTGGGCCTTGGCGGCAACGGGGTGCACTTCGGCCGGCTCGGATGTCAGCTTGCCGTCCGGCTTGATCCGGTGCGAGGCGATCAAACTATTCGACACCGAGGCGCCGAGCAGATGCCTGCCGCTCCGGTCGATCGCAATGTGCGACATCCGTCCGGGGGCCGGTACGGCGCCCAACGGCGCGAGTAGGCCGGTCGCTGGCTCAATTGTAAAAGTGAGATATTGCGGTGCCCCGCCGGTTTCATCATTGCCGGCAACCGCGGCGTAGAGACGCCTTGCTGCTGGTGCAATGGCCAACGGCATACCGTCGCCCGGCAGCGCGATGCGATCAATACACTCGAGCGAGCCGGTGGAGACATCGAGCGCCATCACATCAATGCGACGCCCTTTCGAGCACGATACGTAGACAATGCTACGACCGGGGCTGTGATTTGGCACCTGTTCGCTAGCGCGCGTCATGGCGGCGATCCCATCAAACCAACGGCATAACGTCTTCCATGAACTTCTGCATGGTGTCGGTCATTTCGCTCAGGCTGCCGCCGAAGGATATGTTGAAATGCTTGACGCCGGCATCGCGGAAGCCGCGCACGTCACTTGCGATTTCCTCTGACGTGCCCGTCATCAGACGGCGCTCGCCGGCATCGCCGGGCGAGGGTTGTGCTGTCCAGTCGAGGGGTGAAAGAACAACGTAGGCGAGGTCGATTTCCGACGGGTCGCGGCCATGTTTCGCGGCCATTTCGGTGAGGCGGTTGATGCCGTCCTTGAGACGTTCCGGTGTGTCGAGGCGATGCTTCGGATTGCGCGAGCCGGGGTACCAGGCGTCACCGAGTTTCGCGGTGCGCCGCAGTGCCGGATTGCTT
>CAZWCL010000552.1:0-2337 GCA_964632265.1 uncultured Hyphomicrobiaceae bacterium
CATGGTTGGCATAGACCACGGGGCTTGGGAACTCGGCGTTCAGCAATGAAGCCTTCGGCGCGGTGACGTCGATGGCGCGCCAGCAGCCGGAGTTCGGCGGTATGAGGCTGTTGGGGTCGATCGCGGTTTTCAGGCCGCAATAGACGCCGGAGGCGGTGACCGACAACGGCGCGTTGATCGGACCAGCCGTTTGGCTGTCGGTTCCGGCGAAATCAACGACGATGCGATCACCGAGCTTGTCGATCGACATTTTGATGTTGATCGGCGCATCGTTGCCATCGTCGTCGTCCGGGATGCCGTCGCCATCGAGATGATCGGCAAATGTGCCGTGGCCGTCGGGCAAATCTGAGAGCATGGCGCGCATCAGACGCTCCGAATAATCCATTACTTCGCTCATGGTGCGTGTCAACGTCTCGGCGCCATAGCGTTCGGCGAGTGCTTCGAGGCGTTGGCTGGCGCGGAGCGTGGCAGCCAGTTGCGAGCCGAGATCCCCGCGCCGCTCGTCGGGCGTGCGCACATTGGCGAGGATGATCTTTTCAATGTCTTCGTTCATGACGCCTTTGGAGACGAGGCGGATCGGCGGTAAACGCAGGCCCTCGCCATAAATCTCGGTGACAGCTCCATAGCTCCCGGGGGTTGCCGAGCCGACGTCAGGCCAATGCGCCCGAAGACAGGTGTAGCCCAGCAGCGTGTCGGCGTGAAAGGCCGGGCGGATGACGTTGACATCGGGCAGATGCGAGCCGCCGAAATAGGGGTCGTTGTGAATGAAGACGTCGCCTGGATGGACGTCACGGCCGAACACCTCGACGATCGCGGCGACCGCATCAGGCATCGAGCCGAGGTGGATCGGCAGGTCAGGACCCTGGGCGACCATCTCACCGCGGGCATCAAACACGCCGCAAGAGAAATCGCCAGCCGATTTGAGGATCGGTGAATAGGCCGTCTTGCACAGGACGACGCGCATTTCCTCGGCGATCTTATAGAGCGCGTTCTTCATGATTTCGAAGGCGGCGGGATCTGAGGCGGTATGGGGTGTCGCGGTCATGTCTGCCACCTCAATGGTTGCGCGTGATAATGATGAAACCGTTGCCGTCCATGGCAGCGCGCCAGCCTGGGGGGACGAGAATGGTCGATTCCAGCGATTCGATGACGACCGGACCATCCAGCCCGGCGCCCGCCGCCATGAGGGCGCGATTGTGGACTTCGGCCCTTACCTCACCTGTCGCGCGGAACCAGAGATCACGGTCGAGCTTGTGGCTGGGCGTGGTGCCGTCGGCCGTGATGTCGCGGATCGCAAGGGGTGGGATCTCGCCGATCGCACTCAGACGGACATTGACAAGTTGCACAGGCTCCCCCGCATTGTCGTGGCCATAGGTCTGGCGGTGCTTCTCATGGAAGCTGGACGCGATCGTTGTTATCGCCGACGCCTCATAGGGGGGCGCCGGGGTCGGGACGTTGAGCTCATAGGATTGGCGGGTGTAGCGGGCGTCGACCGAACGCTCGAAGCGGCGCCGGTTCTCCGGCACACCGGCGCGCTCCAACATGGCGCTTCCCGCGGCCTCTAGTTCTGCAAAGGCCTCCGCGAGGCGGACGGGATCGGCTTCCGCGGTAGTTGCGAAAAACGTCCGCACGTAATCGCGTTTCAGATCGGTGCCAACGAGGCCCAACGCTGAGAACGCGCCTGGAATCGGCGGGCAGAGCACCTCGCGCATACCGAGTTCTTCGGCGAGCGCGACGGCGTGGAGCGGCCCGGCGCCGCCGAATGCTGCCAGTACGAACTCACGCGGGTCATAGCCGCGCTGCACCGAGACAATCTTGAGGGCTTCGGCCATGGCGTGATTGACCACTTCGATGACGGCGTTTGCGGCCGCCCGCGGCTCGACGCCCAACGGGCTTGCAAGTTTTTCTGCGATTGCGGCTTCCGCGGCGCTGACGCTGATCTCAAGCTCACCACCAAGCAATGAGGACTGGTCGAGGTAGCCAAGCAGCAGATTACAGTCGGTGACGGTCGGCTCACTGCCGCCGCGCTGGTAACAAACAGGCCCCGGGTTGGCACCGGCGCTGTGCGGGCCGACGCGGAGCGAGCCGGCGCGATCGACCCAGGCGACCGAGCCGCCACCAGCGGAAACTTCGGCGAGATCGATCACCGGCACGCGGATCGGGTGGCCGGTGCCGTTCATAAAGCGATTTCCACTCGCTCCGCCGCCGACTTCGTATTCCGGGGTCGTCTCGTAGCGACCGTCCCGGATGAGGCTTGCCTTGGCGGTCGTGCCGCCCATGTCGAATGAGAGGATGTCGCGCTTGCCGGTCTGTTCGGCGATGAGGCTGGTGGCAACG
>CAZWCL010000553.1:0-2332 GCA_964632265.1 uncultured Hyphomicrobiaceae bacterium
TGCAGTCGCTTTGGACGATCGCGCGGGAGAACCTTGATGTGACGGTGCTGGTTTTTGCCAACCGGTCCTACAAGATCTTGCGCGGCGAACTGACGAACGTCGGCGTCCAGAACCCCGGCCCACGTGCGGTCGACATGCTGAGCCTCAACCGCCCGGACCTCGACTGGGTGTCGATGGCAAAGGGCATGGGAGTGGATGCGACGAAGGTGAGTGATGCGGAGGGCTTGGCAAAGGCATTTGCGGCGGGCCTTGAGACGAACGGGCCGTATCTGGTCGAAATCGAGATGTAGAGTCTCGCGCGCCGCACCTGCGCTGAGGCGGCCCGCCCGCCACCAAGGAATGAGCGGTGCACTGCGCGGCCGAATTGGAAAACGACAGGGAGGACGCCACAATGGCGAAGGACAGCGGTCAGACGGGAGCCGTGGATCATCTACTGGTCGAAAAAGAAAACGGCGTACTGACGCTGACGTTCAACCGGCCGGAAGCCTATAACGCGCTGACAAAAGAAATGCAGGCGCGGCTTGGGGAAGAACTGACCAACGCTGAAATGGACAACGACGTCGGCTGCATTGTGCTGACGGGCGCGGGCAAGGCATTTTGTGCCGGCGGCGATGTCAAGGCGATGGCCGCCACCCACGCGGGGGGCGGGGAAATCGATCATATCCAGCGAATGGAACGCCAACGCATCACCCAGCGCCTGACATCGCTCAGGCTTTTCGAAATGGCAAAGCCGACCATCGCGTCGCTGCCTGGTGCGACCGCCGGAGCGGGGTTCTCGATGGCGCTTGCCTGCGACATGCGTATCGCGGCCGACACCGCCAAGATGACGACCGCGTTCGCGAAGGTGGGTCTTTCCGGTGATTATGGTGGAACCTACCTGCTGACGCAGCTCGTTGGCACAGCGAAGGCGCGTGAGTTGTACTTGCTGGCCGACCGGATCGACATGGGCGAAGCGTCCAAGCTCGGGCTCGTCAATTGGGTGGTGCCGGCGGATGATCTGAGAGCCGAGACCCGCAAACTGGCTGAGCGGCTTGCGGCCGGCCCACGCCTCGCTCACCGGGCGATCAAGGACAACCTCAACAAGGCGTTGAACCATACGTTTGCCGAATGCCTCGATAACGAGAGCGTTAACCTGATGGGGCTGCGCGTGACGGAAGATCATAAAGAGGCGGCCCGGGCGTTCGCGGAAAAGCGGACACCAGTATTCAAGGGGCGGTAGATCATTTCCGGTTTAGTTGCAGACCGTTCGTAACCGGGGCCGTCGCCGGCTAAGCCGGCGCAAAATGATCTACTCCAATAGGAGTAGAGCGAGACTACCGACCCCAGTGACATCGCGAAAGCGATTCCACCAAAGTCGGACCCGCTCCAGGAGACGTATTGAAGGCCACGGCCAGTGATCGGTCGGGCCCGGACTTTCGGCCTGGCGCGTTTGAGCTTGAGACGGGAGGCTTGACGTTGCGCGCTTGAACTTGGGGTTCTTGAACTTGGGGCGCTTGATTTTGAGGGCCCCGAATTAAGCGGTCGTCGTAATTATGCTCGAAATCATAGTTTAACGAAGTCGGGTTCATTGTCTTATCGGAATTCAATCGTGCGTTTTCTTGCTGCCTTCTGCTTCTGCTTTTTGGTTTTTTCTTCGCATCCCCCTCCGGCCCATGCGCAAAGCGTCCGCTCGCACGAGGTGGGTAGCTTGCGCGGATTTCACGGCCAAGCACTGGGCCGCGGCATTACACGCAGCTTCGAGTCCGATAATGAAGCGCGGCGCGAGTTCCAGCGGATACTATCGGCGGTAGGGCTCAATTGGCTGTCAGACCGGATCATTCTGCGCGCCAGCGCCGACACGTCGAACGCGGCCGCATACCTGTCCCCGTCGGGTGAACGCTTCATTTTTTACAATGCCGTCTTTATGCAGCGGGTCAAGCAGCGGACTGCCGATCACTGGTCGCTGATCTCGATCCTGGCTCATGAGGTGGGCCACCACCTCGCTTACCATACGGAGGCCCGTGGCCGGTGGCACGAATACGAACTAGAGGCGGATTATTTCTCAGGTTTCGTGTTGCGCCGGCTCGGCGCAAGCCTCGCCGAGGCTCAGGCGGCGATGCGCCTCATCGGGCAGCCGAAAGCGACCAAGACGCATCCGGCACTGGCTGAGCGGCTGCAGAAGATCACCTTAGGCTGGACGGACGGCGGCGGCAAAGATGCGCCGCGCGGCGTGAAGGGCATGGGGCAGGACACAGACGGGACGCTTCATCGGGCACCGAGTGGCCAGGCACGTGGTGGGCAGACACGTGGCGGCGAGGCGCGCGCCGGCTCGATGAACTCATGCATACAGATC
>CAZWCL010000554.1:0-2331 GCA_964632265.1 uncultured Hyphomicrobiaceae bacterium
GCGCTGGTAGCGTTGGTCGATTGGCGTGAGCGGCGTGCACGTGAGCGCGATAAGGGGGCGACCGTGTTCGGCTACCGGGTCAGTGACCCGGAACGCTACGGCGTCGTCAGTTTCGATACCCAGGGCCGCGCGACGGAGATCGTCGAAAAGCCGGAGCACCCGAAATCGCGTTGGGCGGTGACCGGGCTCTACTTTTATGACGAACAAGTCGTCGATATCGCAGCCAACATCAAACCATCGGCGAGGAACGAGCTTGAGATCACCGACGTCAACCGAGCCTATCTCGAGCGGGGCGAACTCAATGTCGAGCAGCTTAGCCGAGGATACGCTTGGCTTGACACGGGCACGCCCGACTCTCTGCTTGAGGCGAGCGAGTTCGTGGCCACGATCGAAAAACGCCAGGGGCAGAAGATCGCGGCACCTGAAGAGGTTGCGTTCTCGCAAGGTTTCATCGGACGCGATCAGTTGCGCCGCCTGGGGGAACACCTTGGCAAATCGGCGTATGGGCAATATCTCCTGCAAATTGCGGAGACGGAATAGGACCGCTGCCTTATGCGGATCATGGTCACAGGACGGGATGGTCAGCTCGGCCGGTCCCTGGCGGAGCGGGCGGCACTGTCGCACGGTCCCGGTTCAGTTGCGCCGCCCGAGTGGGTTTTCGTTGGCCGCGATGAACTCGATCTGGCGCGCCCAGAGAGCATCGCACGGGCGGTGAAAAGCCACCAGCCCGACATCATTATTAACGCGGCCGCCTATACCGCGGTGGACCGGGCAGAAGATGATCTCGATCTTGCTATGGTCGTCAATGCTGTCGGTCCGGCGCGGCTGGCTGAATTGGCTGCGTCCCGTGGTGCCCGCTTCGTCCACATCTCCACGGACTACGTTTTTGACGGGTGCAAAGAAGGATTTTACGTCGAGACCGATCCGATCGCGCCCCAGGGCGCCTATGGTCAATCGAAGGCTGCAGGTGAATTGCGTGTCCGCGAAGTGAACAGCGCCGCCGTTATCATTCGCACGGCCTGGGTGGTTAGTCCGTTCGGGAACAACTTTGTCAAAACGATGCTGCGCCTTGCTGAAACGCAGGATGAACTCGGGATCGTCGCCGACCAGACGGGCTCACCGACGTCGGCGCTCGATCTTGCTGACGGCCTGATTGCCATGTGTCGGTACTGGCAAGTCGTACCCGAAATGGGACTTGGTCTGACTTACCATCTCGCCGGGCAGGGCGAGGCGACCTGGGCCGATGTGGGGCGCGAAGTATTCCGCCTGAGCGCTCAATTTGGGGGGGCGACCGCTGAGGTTCGTGAAATCACGACCGACGACTTTGCAACGAAGGCGGTTCGTCCGGCGAACTCGCGGTTGGACTGCGGTCTCTTTCGCGAAACGTTCGGCTTTAGTATGCCTGACTGGCGTGACAGCCTTGCACCCATCGTCAAGCGACTGGTCGCGGAACGGAAACTTCAATAGTCATCATATCGGGCAATGCCGGAGGGAGGCTAAGTCTGTGCTCGCCGGCGGGGTGAAGGCGGCAAGGCGAGCGCCATCCGGGCGTGGAACTCTTCAAATAATGGATGCGTGCCGCGTGGCATGGTGGCGGCCCGCAGACGCCATCCGCGCCTTGATGCTCTTTCGCTGCCGGTTGCGGGGGCTCAGTGGGCGAGTAACCTCTATCTCCGCTCGGCGCATTTCGCTCCGCGCGGTTCGATAAGGAAACCGCAATAGTGTCCGTCACGTCTTCCGGCCCGCTCCAGGGCATCCGTGTGCTTGACCTGACGACGGTCATGCTCGGGCCTTTCGCAACGCAGATCCTTGGCGAGAATGGTGCCGACGTCATCAAGATCGAGGCGCCGGGTGGCGACATCGGCCGGTGGACCGGTGTCGGCAAATCGCCTGGCATGTCGGCGGCCCACATGATAAAGGGCCGCAACAAGCGCAGCGTGATCATGGACCTGAAGCAGGAGGCGGCCCGTGAACCGCTCAGGCGGCTGGTGGAAAGCGCAGATGTCTTTGTCCATAACATCCGTCCGAAGGCCGCGTTACGCCTCGGTATCGACTACGATGTGATTGCCGCCTGGAAGCCGGACATTATCTACGCGGCGGCCACGGGCTTCGGTGAGGCCGGACCGTACGCAGACAAAGCTGCGTACGACGATCTCATTCAGGGCGCGTCGGGGCTTGCGGCCCTGTTCGGCGCAGTAACCGGCACGCCGCGTTATGGGCCGAACGTGCTCGCTGATAAAACGACCGGGCTCTATCTCACGTACGCGATCACGATGGCGCTCTTTCATCGCGAGCGGACCGGTGAAGGTCAGCGTCTGCATGTGCCGATGT
>CAZWCL010000555.1:0-2327 GCA_964632265.1 uncultured Hyphomicrobiaceae bacterium
TGTGCTCTTCCGATCTGTTCGACTAACATCAACACCGGAGTTCAGACACAGAACGTGACCGGCTTCAATGGTGTCGGCAACGTCAACGGCGGCAACTTCACGGTCGTCGCCGAGCAGAATGTCGGCGACACGGAAGTGCCGAGCTTCGACGACATGGCTGGTTAAAATATAGCCAACCCATGCAGAAAAAAATAATACCTCGCGCCCTAAAGAATGGGCGTGGGGTGCATTGCGTTATACTGCCTGACACTTATTCAGGATTCAATTTTATATTTCGCAATAACGGCAATTCACTTGAAAAAATAGCAGACATGTAACTCAGGTCACAGATATTCAAGATGGTGTCAGCGAGACTGACGATCAAGTATAGCAAAATGCCGCCAAAAAAATTTCGACCCGGAAAACCAAAAACAGAAATTCAGAAGGAGAAATAAAATGTCTTATGCAGATGCATGGACGGCAGCCTGGAGTCAGTCGAGCGACGTCAACGTTGGAACTCAGGTCCAAAACGTCACCGCATTCAACGGTGCCGGCAATGTAAACGGCGGCGACTTCAGTGTCATCGCCGGCCAGCACGTCGGCGACGCGTCCGCTACAGGCGGCCCGATCAACGATTACAATGTCGATGTTGCAGTGGACGTCTCGAACGGCGTCAACGTCGGCGTTCAGGTCCAGAACGTGACTGCGTTCAACGGCACTGGCAACGTCAATGGCGCCAACTTCGAGGGCGCAGCCGATCAGGGATCGATCAGCGAACCGCCGCCGTCTATCCCCGACGACATGGCCGGCTGCTGAATCAGCAGCGCTGCCCCCCGTCGCAAAACCGATGCAGCACGCCGGGCCGAGACCGAGGGCCCGGCTTTCGCACGCGAAACGGTCCCTAATTCAAATTCGAAAGAACGACGGCGATACGCTCACACAGTGTGAGCCACGCCACTGAGCAAAGCGTCGAAACCCCATAACTTCGTCCTCAGTTGAATAAGCGGCCATCAAACTAACGTCCGATCAGGCCGCCGAATCCCGAGGAGCCTCAAATGACCCACACAAGAAATCCAAACGGCCCCGCCCTGCAAGACGCCATTTCGCTTGTGCGCGCACCACTTTTCGGCGTCGCTGGTATCAGCCTCATAACGAACCTTCTCATGCTGACGGGGCCGATGTTCATGATGCTGGTCTACGACAAAGTACTCGCGTCGAAGTCGTTGCCGACCTTGATCGCATTGTGCTGCCTCGCGCTACTGCTCTACGCTTGCTACGGCGTCTTCGAAGTGATGCGCACCAAACTACTTGCCAGGATTGGGACAACTTTCGACCATCGCCTCGCTCCGCGCCTGTTCGACGCCACGTTGCGATTGCCACTCTATTTCGGCCAGCATGCACGCAAACACGACCCGCTGGCCGACCTCGCCAACATCCGCAATTTCCTTATGGGTTCGGCACCGGTTGCCCTGTTCGATCTCCCCTGGATGCCGATCTACTTTGCATTTCTGTATTTCGTACACCCGACGCTGGCCCTGACGGCTCTTGCCGGCGCCATTATTCTAGTGTGCATCAGCGGCCTCAAGCACTACTGCATGCGCTTGCCGATGGCCGCCGCCAACCAGTCAAACAACACCACTCACGCATTATTGATTGACGTAAAGCGCAATGGCGAGGCGGCAGCCGCGATGAATATGGGCGATGACCTGTGCCGACGCTGGGGCAAGGGCTACGTCGAGACAATCTCACTGTCGCGCGAACTGCTGACCAGGCCGGCGTGTTCGGCGCCATGACGAAGACCGTGCGCTTCGTCCTGCAGTCGGCCATGCTCGCTGTCGGTGCCTACCTCGTGATGCTCGGCGAAATGTCGCCGGGCGCGATGATAGCCGGCTCGATCATTCTCAGCCGCGCGCTCGCCCCGGTCGACCAGTCGATGGCGCAATGGCGTTCTTACAGTTCGGCGTACGCGGCCTTTAAGCGCTTACGCGGTCTGATCCGGGCGTTGCCAAGCGTCTCGGGCCGCGAGCACGGCATGGGGGTACCAACGCGCTCGCTAGCTGTACGCGATCTAGCAATCGTGCCGCCGGGTGCAACCGTCGCCACCCTCACGGGTACAGCACCTCGAAGGTGGCACGGTCGGGGCGATCCTGGTCTCCGAAGGTGACAGAGTAAAGAAGGGCCAGGTTCTGGTCCGCCTTGACAGCACCAAGGTCGAAGCAGATCTTGCAATTCTCAAGAGCCGGCTAATCGACCTAACAGCCGAACGCGCGAGATTGTTGTCGCAATGCGACGGCAACGCCGCGATCGAACGCCTGCAGCCACCGTTCGATCTCGGGAGAGAGCGCTCG
>CAZWCL010000556.1:0-2314 GCA_964632265.1 uncultured Hyphomicrobiaceae bacterium
CAAAGAGGACACGTCGGCCCCGGCTTCCACGGCGCCATCGAGCACGGCATGGATAGCGTGGTGAAGGGAGTGGGTGTGGTCTGTGTCCAGTGCGTCAAGTTTCGTTTTGGGGTCAAGCTTGGCCTGATAGAGGATCTCGTCGCTGTAAACATTGCCCAGACCCGCGAGCGCATGCTGGTTCATGAGAAACGTTTTGACCATGCCGCGGTGCGAAGCCAGAAGTTCGAGCAATGTCCCGGAACCTATCGATAGCGCATCGGGACCGAGGTTTTCTGCTCTTACGTAGCTATCGACATCTTCAACGACTTCCACTTCGCCGAGCTTACGTGGCGATATGTAAGCAAGCCGGGCGCTGTTGGAAAAGTCGATGCGCATCCGCGTGTGCCCGGGTGAATCGGGGGCCTTGCCGTAATCCAGGGAGCCGGTCATGCCAAAGTGCAGGCGGAGCCATCTGCCGCGATCGAGCGCGGCAAACAGATGCTTGCCGTGACGGCGGGTATCCTCGAAGCGGCAGCCTTTCAACATTCGGCCAAGGCCTTGCGGAGATGTCTTTTCGAGTATTTCAGGTGCTTCAAGATGCACATGTTCAATGGTCTGGTGCAGAGATGTCGCCGCGAAGTAGCGCCGATAGACCTCAACATCGGGCAGTTCAGGCAAAGCACACCTCCTTGCTGCCGCTACTCAGTTTTGGCACCGACGCCGGCGACGGGGCTTATGGTGGAGATGGCGGTGCCCAAGGCAGAGCCAACACGAGAAGCCCGAGCCAGAACAATATGATGAGCAGGATTGCGAAAGCTGCCGCTGCACTTGACGGCGCATATCTGTAGGCGCCGCCGTAACGGTAGGGCCAGCGCTCGTAAGTGTAGGGCCAGGTTGGCCATGCCAGAATCGCGATCAAAAGCAGGATGATCAAGAGCCAGAACCAAAATGCTTCCATTTCTCGTCCTCTCTTTTGTGCCGGCAAACGTTTGTTTTTATCTGCATCAATGCGCGAAACCGTTTGCGAGTTCCCTGTCTTTGGAAATACGTTTTGGCGGAGAGAGTTATTTCACGGCAATGGCTTGATCAGCATGTATTTGAATTGAAGCGACCGCGGCATTGGTTAACACAAAGCCGCAGAGACCGGCTTTCCAAGCTGGCAACCAGGGCTGGATTCACAATTTCAACTTTTCGGGCCGCGCCGGCCAACGACGTAGCGTGGGACGAGGCGGACAATGAAACGTCATATTCGTCCCGGTGGTTCAGGCATTGGTCTTGACTGGTCTCAGATGACCCAGAGGATGGACCGTGCTGCTGTTATACGGCTGTATAGCCGCCATCGACGATCAGGTCGGAGCCAGTCATGAAGCTGGAGGCATCGCTCGCCAAAAAGATGGCTGCTGCAGCAATTTCGCCCGGTAGCCCAAGTCTTTTCAAGAGATGTAGCGGTCCTGAAATACGGCGGGCTTCTTCCATGGTTCCAAAACGGAATTCCATTCTGCCGGTTTCGATCGCGCCTGGAGACAACGTATTCACTCGGATATTGTCACCTGCGTGATCGGCAGCCATAACTTTGGCAAGCTGGATTAATGCTCCCTTTGTCGCGCAATAGGCCGGTCGCCCGGGTGAGCCGACGCTGCCCATTTGAGACGCAATGTGAATGATGCTGCCGCCGCCGGCTGCTATCATGTGAGGCAGTACCGCCCTGCTCATCAGATAGGGACCTGTGAGGTTGGTCCTCACAACAGCGTCCCACTCTGCCGGCGGCAGATCCAGTATTGTCCCTGTCTTGTCATGTGCAGCAGCTCCATTTACCAGGACGCGGGGTTGTCCATGTGAAGCCACAAATTGGGTGACCGCGGTGTTCACGGAGCCATCCTGCGTAACGTCGCACGGCAGGCCCATTGCCTGCCCGCCATTGGAAACAATGGCACTGGCTGTTTCGAGTGCGGCATCATTCGCGATGTCGAGGCACCCGACGCGAGCGCCGACGGCTCCAAATGCTTCAGCAATCGCGCGTCCTATTCCTGATCCGGCACCAACGACCATGGCAGGTCGACCATCGAGCCGAAAGATTTCCTCGTTCACCATCGCTCACCTCAACTGTTTCGTGGTTCAACGTGCGGCCGCGCACCTTGTCGCTCGACCTCCAGCAGTCGAGATGCCCCGGCGCTGGGCCGGCGCCGTCGTCTGACATGATCAGCACCTCGCCGATACGGTGAGTGGGGGCCGTACACTCACAATGCCAGCCGCCGACGGCGGCCGGAAGCCCCTCAAACCTTTCGCGCAATGATATAGCGGCTGGGCGCCGGGTGGTTTCCCGATTCAAGGATTT
>CAZWCL010000557.1:0-2311 GCA_964632265.1 uncultured Hyphomicrobiaceae bacterium
CGCGGCTTGGCGTTCTCGGGACCCTCGTCGGAGCCGCGAATGAACGCACCGCCGGGGACGCAAGCCATCTCCTCGGGGCCCTCCTCGCAGGGCAGCATCGGCGTGCCGTCGGGGGCCATGGGGAGGACCTCGCTCGGCTCGTCTTTGGTCTCGGTGGGTTGCAGGTGCTGCTCTCTGCCACCGTGATCGGGGGGCTGCTGCATATCGTCGGCGCCGAGCCGGCCGTTGCTGTCACGATCGGCTTTTCGCTGGCGCTGTCATCAACGGCGATTGTGATAGAGACGCTCTCGCGGCAAAACCGCATGGCGACCAGTACCGGGCGTTCGACGTTCTCGGTCCTGTTGATGCAGGACCTGGCCGTCGTGCCGTTGATCTTTCTCGTTACGATCATGTCGAGCGATTCGCGCGAATCAATCACGGAAGCGGTGCTGCTGGCATTTGGCCAGGCGTTGCTCGCAATTGCGGTTATCTCCGTCGTTTCCAGCGTTTTGTTGCGTCCGCTTTTTCGGCTCGTCGCCGACACGGATAGCCCGGAGCTGTTCGTTGCAGCGACCCTTCTGGTTATTGTCGGTTCCGGTATGGCGGCGGCGGCAGCAGGCATGTCGATGGCGCTCGGTGCGTTCATTGCCGGTCTTATCCTGGCGGAGACCGAGTATCGCCGCGCAATCATGGCGACGGTGGAACCGTTCAAGGGCCTGTTGCTCGGCGTCTTCTTCTTTTCGGTCGGCATGAGCCTCGATCTCACAACCGTGAGCGCCAATCCGGTCTGGGTGATTGGCGGGACGCTTGTTTTGATTGTTGCCAAGCTGGCGACCGCCTACCCCTTGTTGCGCTGGTTCGGTACGCCGCGCAATTCCGCGATCGAATCGGCGGCGCTGCTTGCGCCGGGCGGTGAGTTCGCCTTCATCACGATCGGCCTCGGCGTCATCGGGGGCCTGCTGCATGCGGAACTAGCTTCGGTCATGCTGGCGGTGACGACCTTATCCATGCTGCTGATCCCGGCGCTCGACCTTGGCGCGCGAAGGCTCGTGGCGGAACTCCGGGCCAAGGCCCCCAAGGACGAAGCGCAAGCCGCTGAACTGGTCGATCCGGCCTTCGAAGAGACCGACGGCGAGCATAATCCGCGTATGATTGTCGTTGGATACGGGCGCGTCGGCCGCTTGGTCGCCGAAATGCTTGAGACGCATAACGTGCCCTACCTCGTGGCGGACCGTGACCCCGACGCCGTCAGCCGCGGGCGGCGGTTGGGGAAACCCCTTTATTTCGGTGATGCTTCCGATCCCCAGTATCTGCGTCAGTGCGGGATCATGACGGCAGAGGCGGTCTTGATCTCCGTCGACCGGGCGATGGATGCCGAAAAAGTTGTCGAGGCGATCCGCACGCTGCGCAGCGACATTCGCGTCATTGTCCGAGCCCGGGACGCGCGTCATGCGCGTGAGCTTTACGAGCAGGGCGCGACCGATGCGGTGCCGGAGACGATAGAAGCCAGCCTGCAGCTTGCCGAGGCGGCGCTGGTTGGGATCGGTGTGCCGACCGGCCTGGTGATTGCGTCGATCCATGAAAAGCGTGACCAGTTCCGCCAGGATCTGCAAAGCTCAGTGGGGTATGCCGGTCATGCCGGTGCGAAGAGCCGCGATACCCAGGATGAAGAGGACGCTGGAGATCGCGCGCCGGAAGTATCCGGTACGACGAATACCTAGTGACCTGGATCGCGAATAAGGTGTGATCGCGACTTTGATAAGTCGCGTCCGACTGGGTTCATGGTCTCGCTTCTCCCGGAAATATCAGCCTATCCTCTCCACTCAGAGGTGCGTGGCCGGCGATGCACAAGTAATTGCAGGTGCTTCGACCGGGGTGAGGCGCGGGCTGCGAAGTTGATGGAGGATGCCATGACCACCGATGCTGCCAAACCGACGACGGGCGACGGCGAACCGCAAGTCACCCGTGAACTTTCCGAATGGACAGCAGTTTTCTCCAATCGGGACGTGACGCCGTCCGCCCGGACATGGGCAACGCATACGTTGCTCGATTGGGCGGCATGCACTGTGGCCGGCGCGCGCGAGCCGCTTGCTGAAATCCTCACAAGCCAATACGCGGAGGAAGAAGGGCCGTGCACCGTCATTGCGACGGGCAAACGCGCGCGCCCTCATGATGCGGCCATGCTCAACGGTTCAGCCGGTCATGCGCTCGATTATGACGACGTCAACTCTTCGCTGCATGGCCATCCATCAGTGCCAGTTGCGCCGGTCGTGCTCGCGCTTGGCGAACAATCGGGGGCCAGCGGCGAAGATGTCATGCGGGCATTTATCGC
>CAZWCL010000558.1:0-2298 GCA_964632265.1 uncultured Hyphomicrobiaceae bacterium
CATCCAGCCGCATCGGACAGATCGATAACTTTTGCAAGGCTCTTGAGCTTTTCTTTGGCGGCGGAGACTGCGGCCTTTTGCTTCTTCGTGCGTGCCTTGTGTTCAAAGCCTACGATGTCTGCTCCGGGGGCCTCAAGTTCCATGCTGACCGACTTGCCCTCAATGGCAATATTGAAGCTACCGTGACCATGCTCGTGGGCACCGAGCTGGCGATGTTTTTCCTCTGCTATCGCACCCGCCGCAAGAGGCAGCGAGATCAGCCCAGCTATCAACACACATCTCATCATCGACTTCTCCTTTGGGTCGTAGAGCGGTACGATTCGGATGGATGTTATAGTGTTACGAATTGTGGCGGTCAATTGGCACACTATCGACGCCGGCCGGATGCTTCTCGATGCAGCTGTTCGATCTCGGACCCAAGCTTGGTGGCTTGTCTTGTCAATGCCGAGCGAACGGCCTTTGTGCCGACTTCCGTAATGTTCTTGCAGCGGTGAAAGATCATGAAGGCGGGTCTTTACCGGAGGAGTTGACACACTCAGGAAACGTAATGCTATAACGGAGCCTCTCGCTTGGCGAGTTCCCCTTCACAGAAGCTCGATGTCTTAGTAAAACTATGGACAGACTAAAGAGAACCGCGACGTCAGTCAGCCTGTTGGCGGAGCTATCGCACATCTTTTGTTGCGGTTTGCCCGTCTTCTTCGCTATCATGAGCGCGGGCAGTCAGGTTGGCATTGGCGGGGCGTTCCTGACTTTCCACAAGTTGATGCATGACTATGAACGAACGATTCTCGTTGGTTCGGGATTGTTTCTTGCTCTTGGCTTGGTTCTGCATTTTGTGAGTTATCGGATCGACCTGCGTCTCAAGTCGGGGCAACCAGGAGAAATCGAGCCATTCAGGGTTGGTTGGATTTTTGCGATCGCGCTTTTTTTGTATGCAGCAAATCTGACCTTCTACTTTGTTTCGGGCCACGGGTATGAACCGCCGCGCTTCGATTGAGCCCTTGGAGCCTCAATAGGGCGGGCAGTAGATGGCCCGTTGCATCCGCTCGTATTCGTCTAAAATGCGCATCAAATTGCGTCGGCTATCCGAAGCTTGCTTTTAGATCTATTTGGCACAGTCCCGTTCAATGCCTTTTTTGGGCGGCATTTCAAGTCGGAGCCAAGGTCCCGTCGATATATCGGCGGGCGGCGTCCTGGGAGAGGGGCGCCGCCCCAAAGTAATGGAAACCGGATTGCGGGTTCCGCGTAAGAACACAGTGTGGCATGCGGCGCCAATTATAAAGCCGGAGAAGCCTGTTCGCGTCTTATCCCGACGCCGTTATGCCGTGACGCCCTCAGCCGCAATCCGTTGCGGGTCAGTAGACGACGACCGATCTGATCGACTTGCCCTCATGCATGAGATCGAAGCCCTTGTTGATCTCGTCGAGCGAGAGCGTGTGTGTGATCATCGGGTCGATCTCGATTTTGCCGTCCATGTACCACTCGACAATCTGCGGCACGTCGGTGCGGCCTCTTGCGCCGCCGAATGCGGTGCCACGCCAGGAGCGGCCGGTGACGAGTTGGAAGGGTCGCGTCGCGATTTCCTTGCCGGCGCCGGCGACACCGATGATGATGCTCTCACCCCATCCTTTGTGCGCCGATTCCAGCGCGACGCGCATCACGTCGACGTTGCCGATGCACTCAAATGTGTAATCACCGCCGCCGCCGGTTAGTTCGACGAGGTGAGCGGTCAGATCGCCATCGACGTCCGAGGGATTGACGAAGTGCGTCATACCGAACTTCTCGCCCCACGCCTTCTTGTCGCTGTTCATGTCGACGCCGATGATCATGTTGGCGCCTACCAGTTTCAAGCCCTGCAGCACATTTAGGCCGATTCCACCGAGGCCGAAGACGATACAGTTCGAGCCGGGCTCGACCTTGGCGGTGTTGATTACTGCGCCGAGCCCCGTGGTGACGCCGCAGCCGATGTAGCAAACCTTATCGAACGGCGCGTCATCGCGGATCTTAGCGAGCGCGATCTCAGGCACGACGGTATGGTTCGCAAACGTCGACGTGCCCATGTAGTGATAAATTGGTTTGCCATCGAGCGAGAAGCGTGACGAGCCGTCCGGCATCAGGCCCCGGCCCTGCGTCGTGCGAATCGCCTGGCACAGGTTGGTCTTGGGGTTGAGACAGTATTCACACTCGCGGCATTCGGGAGTGTAGAGTGGGATAACGTGGTCACCCTTTTTGAGACTCTTGACGCCCGGGCCGACATCAACGACGACGCCCGCGCCCTCATGGCCGAGGATAGCGGGG
>CAZWCL010000559.1:0-2282 GCA_964632265.1 uncultured Hyphomicrobiaceae bacterium
TGTTCTCGCCAAGACCGGCACACCCGTAGACCGAACAGTCCACGTCAGCCTGGCAGCGATTGAAGCGATCCACATCGACTGGCAAGGTGGCACACGCAGCAACACGCGCACCGTTACCGCCGACCAGGTCCGGCAAATGAATCTGCGCCCCAAAGCGGTTACTGCGGCAATGGTGGGGTTGAGATCGAAGATCGAAATTTTCAAGTTGCAACGGTTCGTTAACACCTACCGGGCTGAACCGCTGTCGGCTATCCTGCCGGGGGCTACGCTCTATGAGCTATGGGGGTTGGTCGGCACCGCAGAGACCGCGTTGATGGTTGTATCCTTCATGGTCGTCGTCACGGCGATACTCGGGATGATGACCATGATCCTTGCTACCCTTAACGAGCGGCGAAGAGAAATCGCGATCCTAAGATCTGTTGGGGCTGGCCCTCGCGTGGTCGTGGGGTTGCTCGTGTCCGAAGCTGGTGTGCTGACACTGTTGGGTGTCATTCTCGGTATCACATTGACCTATGCGCTGTTGTTTGCATTGCGTCCCGTTATCGACGCAACATATGGCCTGTATCTCGACATCTCTCCACCGTCATTAGCGGAGTTTTCCGCTTTGGCTGCGATCGTGTGCGGCGGCATATTGGCCGGCCTCCTCCCGGCTTTGCGCGCTTACCAACATTCGCTTGCCGATGGTATGACCGTGCGCAGCTAGCTAGTTCGCAGATCCCATATCGATCATGTCATCGGTTAAAGGTGATTACATAACGACGGGTGTTTCTGTTGGGAACGAAAAGCTCCTTACAATTGCCTGGCCCGTCGGTAAACATCCATGGGTGACCGGCAAAAGTCTGTTGAACATAGGATTCCCCAGGCGACAATCTCCGGTACTGTTTGGGCTGACCACGGTAATCGAGCCACATTACGGTGCGCTGGCTGCGGGTACCATTTACAAAGCGAACCTGAATAGAGACCCCGGAATTGCGCGATCGGACACGTCCAAACTGTCGGCAGCTTCTGGCAGAAGATACATTTCTCTCCTGGTTCCTGTTATCGTCATTGGACCGGCGGTTCTTCGCTTGCAGGAACCTATTGCGCACCCAGCCCTGAACGTTTCGCCCACCATCCGAACCGCGGATGTAAGTCCATGCACCTTCAACGGCCTCTATATTCATCCCACACTGGCCAGAGTCCAGATAACCAATGATACGGCTGCTTCGGCTCCGGCGCTGGCGAATCGGCAACTCGCTCACGCCACTAACGCATGCCAGGCCAGTGCCTGTGTAACGGGCCTCGGCGATCGACGAGTTGCCAATCGCCGCCGTCCAGCAAACGAGTGCGACAGCGGCGGTCGAAACAATACGGACATGCATCATTCTAAAGAGCCTCTATGATCAGGAAGTTCGTCAGGTGCCCGACGGAAACCGTCGACCGACACACAGTCGCGCAGGACGAGGTTTATCTCAATGGCAAGTTCATTGCGACCTGTCGTCCGCTCCCGCATGCCGGTTCATCGCCCTCCGGTACATTTGCACAGCCCTAGAGACGGATATTGCCGATGCCGGCTAAACTCGCGCGACCAACTCAAACATGACGGTCCGGTCTGCCATCAAACCAGTAACGAACCGAGCGCTTCAGTCCTCGCCTCAACCCGGCAAAATTTTGCCCGGGTTGAAGATGTCGTGGGGATCAAGGGCGGCCTTGATCTGGCGCATGACGGCAAGGCCACTGCCGTGTTCGGCTTGGAGGTATTTGCGCTTGCCCTGCCCGATGCCGTGCTCGCCAGTGCAGGTGCCCTCCATGCGAATGGCCCGCTCGGATAAGCGGCCTAAAAATCCCTCGATTTGGCGTTTGGCGTCGGGATCGGCGGGGTCGAACACAGGCGATGTGTGGAAATTGCCGTCACCGACATGCCCCACGATCGGTGCGATCAGCCCGTGCGCTTCGATGTCCTCGACAGTCTCGGTCACGCACTCGGCAAGCCGCGACACCGGCACACAGACATCAGACGCGAGCGTATCCATGCCCGGCCAGGTCGAGCGCACCGCCCAATAGGCATCGTGCCGCGCCTGCCAGAGCCTTGTCCGCTCTTCCGGCCGGGTCGCCCAGTCGAACGGTCCGCCGCCGAACTCCGCCGCGAGTTCGCCGAAGCGCTCTGCCTGCTCCTTTACACTCGCATCCGATCCATGGAACTCGACAAGCAGCATGGGCCTTTCCGGCAGCCCCAGTTTCGAATGCAGATTGACCGCCTTGATGCCCAGTTCATCGATCAGTTCGATACGTGCGACAGGTAT
>CAZWCL010000560.1:0-2275 GCA_964632265.1 uncultured Hyphomicrobiaceae bacterium
TGGTCAACAGCCGGTTAGTTGATCGCACCGGCTCCGGCCCGGTGTTCACAAGCGCGAAGCAACCGGTGCCATAGGTTGATTTCATCATGCCCGGCTCGAAGCAGGCCTGACCAACGGTTGCGGCCTGTTGATCGCCGGCCAACCCGGTGATGGGTATCGCCGCGCCGAAATGAGCCGGTTCGGTTGCGCCGAAAGCACCGGCGTTGCTGACGATCTCTGGCAGAAGCGTGTGGGGGACCCCAAAGACATCCAGCAGTTCCTTGTCCCAAGCACCAAGTTCGATGTTGTAGAGCATGGTGCGGCAGGCGTTCGTGGCATCCGTCAAGTGTTTCCGGCCGCCGGTCAGGCGCCACAGCAAGAAACTTTCGATTGTCCCGAATGCCAGTTCACCGCGGCGGGCGGCCTCGTGGGCGCCATCCACGTTGTCGAGAAGCCAGCCGATTTTGGTTGCCGAGAAGTATGGGTCGAGGACGAGCCCGGTCTTGGCCGTGATATCCGCCTCAAGCCCCTCGCCTCTCAGGGCCGTGCAGCGCGCCGCAGTCCGGCGGTCCTGCCAGACGATGGCGCGATGGATCGGCCGACCGGTGCCGCGCTCCCATATCACCGTTGTCTCGCGTTGATTGGTGATGCCGACCGCGGCGATGTCCGTCGGCTGCAATCGCGCATTCTGGATGGCGCCACGCACCGTCGATATGACGCTGCGCCAGATTTCTTCGGCATCATGCTCGACCCAGCCGGATGCCGGATAGTGCTGCGCAATCTCCTGCTGGGAGAGTCCAGCGATCCGGTGCTGGTCATCGAAGACGATCGCTCGGGTCGACGTCGTTCCCTGGTCTATGGCAAGTACGTGGGCCATCGTGATAGATCTCGACGTTTGAGGGCCACGACTCTGGCCAACACACAGGCAAACGGCTCAGCCCACCACACCTTCGGCGAACAACTCGTCTATGGCATCAGTTTCCAGGCCATATTCGCCGAGCAGTTCGCGTGTGTGCTGGCCGAGTGCCGGCGACACCGCATACGGCGAACCGGCTTCATAACGCGGCAGGCCCGGCACGTTCGGGACCGGCCAGGCCGCGTCGCTGCCAGGCTGGCGCAACCAAGCGATGGCTGCGACGGCTTCTGACTGCGGGTGGCGCGCGAACTCGGGATAACTCTGGACAGCCTCATTCTGCAGGCCAGCCTCACTCAGGCGGTCCTGCCAGTGTGCGGTCGTGTTGGTTGCAAACAATGCGCGGATAACTTCGTTCAACTCAGCCATATTCTCACGCCGTCCCGCAGCGGTCTTGAAACGCGCATCGGCTGCGATATCGGGCAGTCCCATCGCCTTACAGAAACTCGTGAAGTGGGCATCCCTGACTACAATGATCTGAATGTGGCCGTCCGCTGTGGCGAACGTGCCGGACGGCGCCACAGTCGAGGTAAACGGGCCGTCCACCGTCGCGCTCAACAGGCGTACCGCCTGAACGCTGGCGGCCGCCTCCATCAGGCTCACATTGATGCGGCGTCCTTCGGGTTCATGGGCGCGGGCGAAGAGCGACCCCATGACGGCCTGCGTGGCATAGAGGCCTGTCGACATGTCGAAATAGATTACCGGTGTGCGATGGGGAATGCCATCGGCGCCCTTGTTCTCGGACATGAACCCGGTGAAGGCCTGCAGCATCGGGTCCATCGCGGGGCGCTCGCGCATCGGTCCGGTCTGGCCGAAGCCGGATACGGACACGTAGATGAGCTTCGGGTTCATTGCCTTCAGGCGGTCATAGCCATAGCCCAGCCGTTCGGTCACGCCGGGGCGAAAACCTTCGATGAACACGTCAGCTCCGGCGATCATCGGGTCAACGACCGACCGGCTCTTTTCGTGCTTCAAATCGACGACAATGCTGCGCTTGCCAAGGTTGGCTGCGATGGAAAATGCCGTGTGGTTACCATGGATATCGCCCAGTACACGCGCCCAATCTCCATTGGGTGGCTCGATCTTGACCACATCGGCGCCGGCCTGCGCGAGCAGCATGGCGCAATAAGGGCCGGCTACCCCCTGGCTCATGTCGACAACGCGAAGGCCGACCAGTGGGCGCTCATACGTCGGGTGTGCGGTCTGCTTAGTCTTGGACACTTGGTTCATCTCGTTGATTCAAATTCAATGGAGGCCGGGTCAATGGAGGCCGGCACTTACACGGGATCGTCTCAATCCAGGTTCGCGATCTTATCGAGAACGGGCAGTAGGTAACGTCTGAACGCGTCGGGGTTTTCCGACATCGGGAAATGGCCGAGCCCA
>CAZWCL010000561.1:0-2262 GCA_964632265.1 uncultured Hyphomicrobiaceae bacterium
CCGTCGCCATCTCCGCCGCCTGCTCCAGCATCCGGCGCTCGGTGCGCTGCCGCGAGTCCCTCAGCGAATTCACCACCGCCGTCGCCATGTCGATCTGCGATGACAAGCGTGTCACCCGCCGCCTCGTCCAGGAAGTCGGCGTCGCAGTCCCGGACCAGATCGATGCGGCAACCGGGGACGATCTCACCCAATTTCTCGAAAAGCATGGCCAGGTCGTCGTAAAGCCGGCACGTGGCGAGCAAGGCAATGGTGTCGCCGTTGGCCTCACTAAATTAGATGAAATCGAGCAGGCTATCGAAAACGCCCGCCATCACTGCAACGACGTGATCATCGAACAGCACTTCGAAGGCCATGACCTCAGATTGATCGTCATCGACTTCAGGGTCGTGGCAGCTGCAATCCGCCGGCCGGCACGGGTGGTTGGTGACGGCAAGGCGACAGTCGGTGAACTCATCGAAAAGCAGAGCCGCAGGCGCGCGGCGGCCACCGGTGGCGAAAGCCGCATTCCACTCGACGATGAGACGCACCGTTGCCTGCGCAGCGAAAACCTCACCATCGACGAGGTCATCAGCCGTGGCCGCGAAGTCCAGGTCCGCAAGACCGCCAATCTACACACTGGCGGGACGATCCATGACGTCACCGCGGAGACCCATCCAACACTGATTGACGCGGCATGCCGGGCAGCCCGCGCCATCGACATCCCCGTTACGGGTATTGATTTAATGGTAAAGTCACCGGACAATCCGGATTATGTCTTCATCGAAGCAAACGAGCGTCCAGGTCTCGCCAACCACGAACCACAACCGACCGCCGAACGCTTTGTCGACCTGCTGTTCCCGCTGTCCCTGCCCCAGGCTGCGAGACAGGCCCAGTCGCGTACCATTAAACGCACCCCCGAAATAGACAACAAAGGACCGACAGGCACCGAATGACTGCAAGTTCGAAACTCCGTCTGGATATTGATACCGCTTACTTACAGGAACAACTTGCCCGGCTTTTCGAAATAGCCAGTCCGACCGGCTACACTGATACAATCGTCCGCCACCTCTGCGGAGAACTAGAGGTGCTGGGTGTCGACCACGACCTAACCCGCCGCGGCGCCGTCCGTGTCCGCCTGCCGGGCGAGCACGCAGCAGGCGCACGCGCCGTCGTCTCGCATGTCGACACGCTTGGCGCTCAAGTCAAAGCCCTCAAGGACAACGGACGCCTCGAACTCGTTGCTATCGGCACTTGGTCCGCCCGCTTCGCCGAGGGCGCGCGCGTCACGGTCTTTACGCGCAAAGGCAGCTATCGCGGCACGATCTTGCCGATGAAAGCCTCCGGCCATACGTTCGGCGAAGCCGTCGACGAGGCCCCGATCGGCTGGGAGCACGTTGAGCTGCGAATTGATGCGTATGCTAACACGGAGGCGCAGCTGAACCGCCTCGGCATCGAAATCGGTGATATCGTTGCCATCGATCCCCAGCCCGAATTCCTCGAAAATGGCTTCATTGTCTCACGTCATCTCGACAACAAGGGCGGTGTGGCCATCATGCTGGCAGCCCTCAAGGCGCTGCTCAAGGCGGGCAAGCGTCCCCCTGTCGACATCTACTGGTTGTTTACCATCGCCGAAGAAGTTGGCCACGGCGCCGCATCCATTCTCATCCCCGACATTGCCTCAATGGTCGCTGTCGACAATGGCACCTCCGCCCCCGGCCAGAATTCATCCGAGTTCGGCGTGACCATCTCGATGGCCGACCAAACCGGACCGTTCGATTTTCACCTGACCCGCAAACTGGTCTCACTTTGCCACGACAACGACATCCGCTACCAGAAAGACATCTTCCGCCACTACCGCTCGGATAGCGCCTCCGCCCTCGAGGCCGGCGCAGACGTCCGCACCGCTCTGGCGACCTTTGGCGTCGATGCAAGCCATGGCTACGAGCGCATCCACCTGCACGCATTGCGCTCACTCGCCGAACTTCTGACATGCTACGCTCTGAGCGAAGTCGACATCCCACGCGATGAGATACCGGTCGGCGATCTCAAGGGCTTCACCCGTCAGCCGACAGAAGTCGCCGATCAGGCGCTCACACCCGATATGGACCCCGAACCGGCGAACGTTAGCGCAAAGCCCCCACCCATCGAAACCAAATAGGCCGACCGGACACATGCCCGTCAGCGAAATCCGGTTCCCGGCTAGATCACTTCCGGCTTAGTTGTAGATCGTTCGCAATCGGGGCCGTCGCCGGCTAAACCGGAAAAAATGATCTACTCCAATAG
>CAZWCL010000562.1:0-2244 GCA_964632265.1 uncultured Hyphomicrobiaceae bacterium
GAACTGGTCGTTCGAACGCTTGAGGGGGCGCCGCCGCCGGTTGATCTCGAGGCGGAACGCAAAGCCGGCGATTTCGTGCGCGCGCTGATCGAGGCGCGGGCTGTCGGCGGGGTGCATGATGTTTCCGATGGCGGCCTGCTTGTTGCGATCGCGGAAATGGCGCTCGCCGGGGGCCTTGGTGTCGACGTTTATGCCAGCGAAGGGAGGCTGCCGGATCATGCGATCTGGTTTGGCGAGGATCAGGGGCGCTATCTTGTGGAACTTTCGCCCGATCAGGCAGATACGACGCTGGCGCGCGCTGAAGCGGCAGGCTTGGCCGCGCGTCTTGTCGGGCGCGTCGGTGGCGATGACATCCGGCTCGGCGGAACCGACCAGCGGATTGCGCTCGAGAGCCTGAAAAGGTCGCATGAGGGCTGGTTTCCGGAATTCATGGGGCGCGGCTAGACACCATACCTATGAAGAGCTTTCAGCGGGCTCGGAAACTTTGAGGGATATTGTCTGGCGCCGCACAGCCTGGCGTTGGTTGAGGGACCTGAAGGCGATGCTGTCTGTGTCTCCGGTTGAAATGACGGCGCGGACGGGCCAAATTGACCAGAGTCACAATCAGGAGATCGCCCAGGATGCCGATGGAAGCCAATGAGATCGAGCGCATGATCAAGGAAGCCCTGCCGGACGCAGCCGTGGAGATCCGTGATCTCGCCGGCGACGGCGATCATTACGCAGCGCACGTCGTCTCACCGGCGTTCGAGGGCAAGTCACGTGTCCAGCAGCATCAGATGGTATACAATGCGCTCGGCGGACGGATGGGTGATGTGTTGCATGCGCTCGCGTTGACGACCGCCGTGCCGGGAAAATAGTCTCTTGGGACGCGTTGCGTCGTCAGCTTCGGTCATGTCCGTTGACACCGGCGCGATCGGCCCTCACTTAAGCTCAGAGTTTTGAAGCGCCGCAGGAAGCGGCCGCCCGCAAATGAAGGATTCCAAGCGATGAATGATCACCAGGCTGTACAGGATCACATCCGCCAGACGGTCGCCAACAATGATGTCGTGCTGTTCATGAAGGGGACGACGCAGTTTCCGCAGTGCGGGTTCTCCGCACAGGTCGCCCAGATCATGCAACTTGTTGGTGTCGAACCGCACCAGATCAACGTGCTCGACGAAATGTCGGTCCGGGAAGGCATCAAGGAATTCTCGAACTGGCCGACCATTCCGCAGCTTTACGTCAAAGGCGAATTCGTCGGCGGCTGCGATATCGTGCGAGAAATGTATGAGCAGGGCGAGTTGCAGGACATGCTCGACCAAAAGGGCGTCGTGCGGCAGAAGACGGCGCTCGCCTAAGCTGGCCATTTATTGGCGAACGGGTCGTGTGTTGCTCGACCGGTTCGCCGGCCCCGGGCCGCTCCCGCCGGCCGGGCTTCGCGGCTCAGTCTCGCCGGCGTTACTGGTTGTGCGGTAACTGGTTGGCCGCTTTAAAAGACAGTAACTATGGTCCAATATCGCCGCTCGAGCCATAACTTGGCCCGGGCGGCGATTTAGATCATTTCCGGTTTAGTTGCAGACCGTTCGCAACCGGGGCCGTCGCCGGCTAAACCGGAAAAAATGATCTACTCCAATAGTGTAGAGTGGGATTACCGACACCAGTGAAATCGCGAAAGCGATTTCACCAAGGTCGGACCCACTCTAGTCTACGGCGATGGCGGGCTTGGACATCGATACTCCTCCAACGGAAAGCATGGCGAAGCGCGGGCTCGGCGGCCGGCGCTTTTTATTGAGTATTGCCATCGTGGTCGCGAGTGTGTGCCTGGCGCTCGGGGTCAGCCAGCCCATCATCAAGCTTACACGCTTCGTATTCTGGTCGAGCGAACATTCGCTGATGACCACGGTGTGGGTCCTGATCAAGGAAAATCAGCTGTTCCTGGGCCTCACGGTGCTGTTATTCTCGATCGTGTTCCCGGTGCTGAAGCTGTTTTATCTGGTGATCGTATCGACGCTGCCGGCGAGCGAGATCCGCAAGATGGGATTCCGGCTGCGAGCACTCGAATGGCTCGGCAAATGGTCGATGCATGATGTGCTCGTCATGGCGCTGATGATCTTCTTCATCAAGTCGCAGGGCGTTTATGACGCTGCGAGCCTGACCGGGGTCTATTTCTTCACGGCCGCGGTCGTGCTTATGATCCTCGCCTATTCGTGGCTGCGCGTCGACACGATCCGAGCGACAACCAAACGCCCCGGTGCCGAGACAGCG
>CAZWCL010000563.1:0-2240 GCA_964632265.1 uncultured Hyphomicrobiaceae bacterium
GGGAAAGGGGCTCGCCGGCACCCCTGGTCAGAAAAATCGCAGCGAGGCCTATCAACAAATGGTGATGGATCTCATGTCGGAAAGTTTGGCCGCTTACGAATTCGTTCAAACCCTGATTGAACGTGAAGGGATCGAGTGCAACTACGAGCGCCGCGGGCGCTTTGTGGGAGCGTTTTCGAAAGCCCACTACGATGGTCTATTCAAAAAAGCTGAACAGCTAAACCGGCACATCGGTCTTGATGCGTCGGTTATTTCACGAGATGAACAACGCGCCGAAATCGGCAGCGATTTCTATCATGGCGGCATGATAATCAATCGCGCTGGCAAGTTGCACCCGTCGCTGTTTCACAGTGGCTTGCTCGACGCCTGCAACCGCGCCGGGGTTACATTGTGCGCCCACACCAAAGTCGAAGCCGTGACGGGGACCGCCCACAATTTCAAGATCAAGACCAACCGTGGTGATTGCCGCGCCGAACATGTGATAATCGCAACCAACGGCTACACCGGCGCTCTGACGCCGAAACTGCGCAATCGGCTCGTGCCCATTTCAAGTCAGATCATTGTGACCGAGGAACTACCGGAAGATTTAGCGAGCGGACTGATCCCGAACGGACGCACGATCTCAGAAACACCGCGCGTCACCAGCTACTATCGCATGTTGCCGGGAGACCGGCGCGTCATGTACGGCGGCCGCGCTCGTTTCCAGGACGTCCCCCCCGATGTCAGCGCAACACTACTCTACGCCATGATGACGGACCGTTGGCCGCAGCTTAAGGGGACGCGAATAACGCACTCGTGGTCGGGCTTTGTTGCCATGACGACGGATGCGCTCCCACATATGGGCCAGGAAGACGGACTGCATTTTTGCGCCGGATGCAACGGTAGTGGCGTCGCCATGATGCCGTATCTCGGCCGCCAGGTCGCCCGCCGAATCCTGCAGGACGGACAAACCGATTGCGCCTACGAAAAGATCGACTTCCCGAGGGTCCCGGTCCCGTTCTACCGGGGCAACCCGTGGTTTCTCACGGCGGTTGGCGAGTACTACCGCTATCTGGATAGGCGAGACCGTCGCAACGGCACCTGACGGATTTGCTGTCCGGCTTTGCGGCTGTCTCATGGGTCCCATGTTTCGCATGATACAGGTGGCCACTGACGTGTTCAGAAATACCGTCCCTGGCAACGGGTAGAAATGCGAAATTGACGCCTTATTCACCCCCCGTCTTTTTCCAGGTGCTTCTTGGCCAACATGACGTGAATGCCTTTGTTACCGTTGACGACCTGGGTGACCCGCAAATCAGCCGCCAGACTGCAAAGCGCATAGGCTTCGTGGCGGGCAAGGCCGGTCCTGGCACAGATCAATTCAATCATCTGTCGCAATGCGATGACGACACAGTCGTCGAGATCGGGATCGAAAGCCATTGTCATGAGGTGCGTCGGCGTCTCCGCCATGGGCCAATCGAGTGTCATGTCCCCGCGCACGTGAAGCTCGAAGGTGCCGATCAATCCTGTCTCGATCGCAGTGACGCAGACCTCACCATCGCCTTGGGCGCCATGGCCATCCCCCACAGAGAATTTCGCCCCGTCGACGAATATCGGCAGATAGAGCGTCGTGCCGGCGACGAGTTCCTTGTTGTCGAGATTGCCGCCATTTCGCCGCGGCGGCAGTGTACTCACCATGCCCCAGTTTTTGGGCGGCGCTACCGCCATGACACCGAAGAAGGGATGCAGGTCCAGTTCGAGGCCCCATGGTAGTCTTCCCGTCATCCGTTCGCCATCCAGCGCAATGTGCATCAGGTGTGTCTCGGTAAAATCGTCCGGTAAGGCACCAGCGAGGGGCCGGACGAAATTGTAGCCGAAATCGTAGTGAAGCTGGATGTCGCGAATGCGAACCTCCAGAACCTGACCAGCTTTTGAGCCCTGGACGGCGATGGGGCCGGTACAGATATGACCCGGGAGCTTTCGCGGCACGCGCTTGTGAATATCGAGAAGGCTATCGGGAACCGTAAACCCTGATTGCGGCAGCGTGTCTGCGCCGCCGGATACAGTTGACACGGTGACTGTGTCGCCGCTCTCCACTGTTAGGAGAGGGGGCAGGGCTGCATCGAAGTATCCCCAGTGGACGGTGTCAGCGCTGGCGTCGAGGCGATGCTGCATATTAGATTTTCCCATGTTCCAGACTTGAACTTAACAGGCTGTTGAAGAACTCATGTGGCTCGCGACGCCTGGCGCTTTTTCGCATC
>CAZWCL010000564.1:0-2238 GCA_964632265.1 uncultured Hyphomicrobiaceae bacterium
AGGCATAGCCGAGCGCGGTCCGCGGTTTGAGTTCCAGCGCCCGCGCCAGATCGTCTTCCGCCTGCTCGAAATTCTCGACCAGAATACCGGCGTGCCCGCGCTCGAGATGGGCCTCGGCGAGATTGGGCGAAAGCTCCATCGCTTTGGTGAAATCACGCTCTGCCGCCGCCGGGTCCTTGCCGGCGAGATACGCGCGCCCGCGCAGCAGATAGAACTCCGCATTGGTCGGGTCGAAGGCGATGGCGCGGCTGAGATCGGCCGCCGCGGCAGCATAGTCACGCAGCGTCAGATAAGCCTCGGCCCGTTGGCGATAGCCAAGCGCGAACCGAGCGTCATTTGCAATCGCACGCGTCAGGTCACGCAACGCCGCACGAGGCCGCTCGAGTTGCACATAGGCGCCCGCCCGGCCGGCGAGGGGTTCGACGATACGCGGCGCAAGACGGATCGCGCGCGTATAGGCCTCAACCGCCGCCCCGGCCTGACCGAGCTTCAACAGGGCGCCGGCGCGGTTCGAATAGGCCGCGACATAGCCCGGCGCCAGTTGCAACGCCCGATTGAAGTCTTTCAGCGCCTCATCGTACGCGCCGACGCGCACGAGCAGCGCCCCCCGGTTGTTGTAGACGGCTGCGAATTCGGGAAACAGCTTGATCGCCTTGTTGAAATCTTCGACAGCTTCGGCAATCCGCCCTGCCCGTTCGCGCACCACCCCCCGGTCCGTCAGGATCGCAGCCCGCCGTTCAGTGCTGATCGAGGCATCCTGCAGCGCCGCCCCGTAAAGCCGCAGTGCCTCCGACATCTGGCCCTGACGAAAGGCCACCGCCGCCTGCTGCGCGCGCAGGTCCGCCTCGCTCGCGGCGGGCTCGGCGCCTGCCATGAAAGCCCAGGCCGACATCGCCCAGACCACGGTCAGCGCTGCCAACAACGATCGTTTCAAAAGCGCCTCCGCCTTGCCCGGCCCAATCGCCTACCAATCCGGCAGCCCGCCGGTCGCCTGCCAATCGGGCAGCCCGCCGGTCCTCAAACGAGTTCTGCGATGGCCTGCCCCAGTTCCGAGCATGTGGCTTTGCCACCCATATCCGGCGTTAGAATGTCCTTGTCGAGGATCGCCTTTTCGATTGCCGTCACGATTGCCTTGGCCGCTTCCGCGTGACCGAGATGATCAAGCATCATCGCCCCCGACCAGATCTGTCCGATCGGGTTGGCGATACCTTTGCCCGCGATATCAGGCGCCGAGCCGTGCACCGGCTCGAACATCGAGGGGTACTCTTTTTCGGGATTGATATTGCCCCCCGGCGCGATCGCGATGGTGCCCGTCGTCGCAGGTCCGAGATCCGAGAGAATATCGCCGAAAAGGTTCGAGCCGACGATAACGTCGAACCAGTCGGGATGGCGCACCAGGTGCGCGGTCAGGATATCGATGTGATACTGCTCGGTCTCGATCCCCGGATATTCTTTCGAGATATCGGCGAACCGCTCATCCCAGTACGGCATCGATATCGAAATCCCGTTGGATTTGGTCGCCGACGTGACCGACTTGCGCCCTTCCGCCTTCGCCAGTTCGAACGCATAGCGCATGACGCGGTCGCAGCCCTTGCGCGTGAACACGGCCTGCTGGATGGCCGCTTCCAATTCGGTGCCCTCATACATCCGGCCACCGATGGAGGAGTATTCACCCTCGTTGTTTTCGCGCACGATCCAGTAGTCGATGTCTCCCGGCTTGCGCCCGGCGAGCGGCGACTCGAGGCCTTCGAACAGACGCACCGGCCTGAGATTGATGTACTGCTGGAAATCGCGCCGGATCGGGATCAGCAGCCCCCAGAGCGACACGTGATCAGGAACCCCGGGAAACCCGACCGCGCCCAGGTAGATCGCATCACTGTCGCGGATCTGGTCGAGCCCGTCCTCCGGCATCATTGCCCCGGTCTTGTGGAACCGCTCGCAACTCCAGTCATAGGTGGTGAACTCGTAGCCGAGATCGAACTTGGCGCCGGCCGCTTCGAGCACCTTGATGCCCTCCGGCACCACCTCATGGCCGATCCCGTCTCCCGGAATAACGGCAACCCGCATCTTGTTTGACTTGCGTGTGGTCTCGGCCATGGCGCCATACTCCCTGCCGGCGGTTTATTGGTTGCCAGCAGTCATACGGTGATTGCCACACCCCCGTCAAAGCCCATCCCACAACCCCGCCGCCCGCCGGCTTGGCGGAGGAAGCTGCCGTCCGTCACTTGGTCCGAGTCT
>CAZWCL010000565.1:0-2231 GCA_964632265.1 uncultured Hyphomicrobiaceae bacterium
GTCGTCGTCACCGACTTCGGCGCAGGTTTCTGACGGCGATGGTGAGACCGCATCGCTCAATGCCAATGGACGTGAGCGCGAAAAGGTCCACGCGGATATTTCGACGCGCAGCGTTGCTATCACCTCGAGTTTCACGGGCACCGAGATTATCGTTTTCGGATCGATCGAGAACGGCCGTCCGGAACGTGCCGCCAGCGAAGATCTTTACGACATTGTGGTCGTGCTCGAAGGTACGCCGGAAAAACTCGTCGCCCGTCGCAAGAGTAACACTTTCGGAATCTGGATCAATAATCAGTCGCTGACGTTCGAAAGCGTACCGAGCTATTATGCTATTTCGTCTTCGCGCCCGCTGGATGAGATTGCGAGCCCGATCGTTCTGCGCAACTATGATATTGGCTTCGGCCAGATCCGCATGAAACCAATCGGCGGTTGGGAGAGCGGCATCACGACGTCCGATCTGAGACAATTCCGTGAGGCTGTCATTCGGTTGAAACTCGATCAGGGGCTTTATGTGTTCAATCCATACGGTGTTAATTTCGTCGGTGGAGCGAGCCTGTTCAGGACTACCATCGATCTCCCAGCCAACGTGCCGGTCGGTCCGCTCAATGCCCGTATCATGCTGTTCCGGCAGGGACGGATGCTGAGCCAGTTCAAGACGCAGGTACGGATGCAGCGCGAAGGCATAGAGCGATACCTTCACGATTTTGCATTTGGCTATCCACTGCTCTACGGCATCGTCGCCGTGCTGGTTGCGGCCGGATCAGGTCTCGCCGCGTCGTCATACTTCAACCGCCGTCGAGGTTGACAGTGGCGGAGTCCGACGCGACGCCATGCGCCATAAACAACGCCAATGCCAACGAGATTGATGATGCCCGAGAAGCAGCTTAACGCCCCACAAGCCTTGATCTATGCGATGTTCACGACGTCAGCCGCCGACAACTCGATGAACGACGTCGAAATGCGGCGGATCGGATCGATCGTCAGAAGTTTGCCCGCTTTCAAAGACTATGACCAAGACGACCTCGTCGATGACGCAAAGCGTTGGGGGGGCATTGCCTCCGGACCCGATGGCCTGTCGAACGTTCTCGACCTTATTGCGGAGGCGCTTCCGAATAATCTTCGTGAGACGGCATATATTCTGGCGGCGGAGGTTGCGGCCTCGGATTTGTCGTCACGCCCGGAGGAGCGCCGCTTCCTGCAGCTGCTCGCGCAACGCCTACGCCTCGATGCTCTCACCGTGGCCGCGCTTCAGCGGGCGGCGCTTGCGCGCCATCAGCAGGTGCTTAACAGTTAGGCAGTTAAGGATGGCCGCGGGTGCGAACAGGGCTCAGGCACCCGACTCTCTTTGAGGCGTTTGTTACCTAGTCGGAAAAGATTTAGCGCAATCGACGCATTTGGCGGCCGACGGATCGACGTTCAAGCGCTTTACGGGTATCGGCTCGCCACAAGCGACGCAGTAGCCAAATTCGCCTTCATCGATGCGGACGAGCGCGGCCTTGATATGTTCAAGCTCGAGTGTGCGGTTTCGCTCGTTGGCCAGCGCCACCGACTGGCGCTGGATGGCGTCGATGCGGGAGACGCGCCCGACGCTTGCCTGGTCCAGTTCAACCGCTTTCCGGGACTGGGCGCTTATCTCGCTCAGTTCGCGCAGTTCGGCCGCGCGTGCCTCCAAAAGAGCCTTGAAGGCTGCAACGTCAATCGGAGGATCGTGATCCGTCATTGAAGATATTCCTACTTGAAGCCTCAAGATTGTCGGTCAGGCTCCGGGTTGTCAATCTGATCAGAGGCGATCTGCCTGCGGGGGATACTGTCCGCCTGTCGGCAGGCTTCATCATCCGTTCTGTAATGGGGGTTGCCTTCATCTCGGCACCGAATCAGTTCAGCTTGCAGACACATCAGAACTGATCGGCATGGACGAATAGACCACTATGGCTGACCGAGTGACGACGCGCGCAAAACGCCAAGCTAAAAAAGAAACGGCGAAACCTCAGCGCCGCAATGCATCGGCGCCTAAGACGGCGGGCCGGCTCAAGGCGACAGGTGCCGCCAAGCCGTTCGACAAGAAGACAATCGCGCTTGTCTACGACTTTGATGGAACGTTGTCGCCGAAGCCGATGCAGGAGTATGCCTTTTTGCCATCGATCGGCGAGAATGCGGCGGCGTTCTGGGACGAGTCGAACCGCATTGCAGCAGAGCAGAAGGCTGATCCGATGATCACCTATATGCATTTG
>CAZWCL010000566.1:0-2230 GCA_964632265.1 uncultured Hyphomicrobiaceae bacterium
CCCACCAGTTGGGGTTTTCGTGCCTCAGCTTTTCAGCTGCCTGCCTCGCTGCGTCGTGCCCCATGAAGAGGCCGAAGCATGTCGCGCCTGAGCCCGACATGCGCGCCAAGCGGCAATCCGGCAAAACGCTGAGCGCCTTGATTGCGGTTGCGATCTCAGCGACGAGGCCGATGGCCGGCGCCTCAAGGTCGTTGCCATGCCGGGCGGTGTAGGCAAGCAGGTCGGTCGCCGCCGCGAACCGCTCGCCTTCGGTCTCATCGACCGTGGCCTCCATGGCTAACGGGCCTGCGCCGAGCGCACCGAAAACCGCGCCGGTTGGGACGGCAATGCCGGGATTGACCAGCACCACTGACAGGTGGTCCGGTATTAACCTCTGTGCGCCCGAAGGCCGCCACAGGCGTTCACCGACACCGCGCATCATGGCGGAGGTCGGGGTTCTTTCACCCGGTGCGCCGATGCACACGGGGATATCAGCGCCCAGTGACAACACTGCCTCGCCGAACACAGCCAGCGGGTCGGTGACCGCGTTGGCTGCCGCAATCGCCCGGATCGCCGCGGCCGCATCCGCCGATCCCCCGCCGATGCCGGCTGCTACGGGCAAATGTTTTTCAAGGTCGAACGCGCCGAGGGTCAGCTTCGGCCATTTGGCGCGGAGCGTCTCGACCACTTGTCCAACAAGGTTCGACCCTTCGAGTTTACCGGCCGTCGGCCCATGAACCCGAATGCCGAACGGCTCTTTCGGCTGCAACGTCACAAGATCCGAGACATCGGACGCGAAGGCGACGAGGCTCACCAGTTCATGATAGCCGTCCGGTCGCCGGCCGAGGACCTCGAGAGTCAGGTTTATCTTTGCCGGCGCGATGATCGCGATCGTATCAGCGTGCATAGCCGGTCGCGTCCGCCATGGCTTGCGGTACAGCGCCGCCCCGGCGGGGCGTCACACATAGCCATCCCGCTGCACCGGTCATAGGAAATATCCGCCATAGCGGCGGCCACTAGCGTTTTGTGTGCCCATCGTCCGTCGTCGCACGCACGCGCTTGCCGAGAGCTTTCTGGCCGTCGGTGCTGCCGGTTGCTGCTGCCTTGATAGTACCGAGCTTAGGAAGCCCCGACACAATCTTTGCGCGGGTCTTGCGTTCGTTTTCCGGCTCCGGGTCGAGTGTTAGTGACTGCTGCCATTGGTAGCGCGCCTCGCGGATGCGGCCTATGCGCCAATAGGCGTCGCCCAAATGATCGTTGAGGATCGGATCGGCCGGCCGCAATTCAACAGCGCGCTCAAGGTTCTTGGCAGCTTCCTGGTAGTTGCCCAGTCGGAAATGGGCCCAGCCGAGACTGTCGACGATGTAGCCGTCATCCGGCTTCAGCTTGACGGCGTCTTCGATGAAGCTCAGGCCGCGCTTCAGGTGGATGTTGCGATCGACCCAGGAGTAGCCGAGGTAATTCAGGACCAACGGCTGATCAGGGCTCAACTCATTGGCCTTCAGCAGATCGGCCTCGGCCTTCGGCCAATTCTTGATGCGCTCATAGCTGGTGCCGCGCGCGTACCAGTATGTCCAGTGGCCTGCATCCGGCTCGCCAAGGCGCTCAATAAGCCGGTCGTAGAGTTTGATGGCCTCGGCATAGCGCTCCCGGCCACGCAAAATATTGGCCAGTGCCTCGAGCGGACGCAGGTCACTGGGATGCTGATCGATCAGGCGCAGTAGAATATCGCGAGCTTCGTCGGTTCGCTTCATCGCATCGAGGTTGGCCGCTTTGCGGATATCAATAAGCAACTGCAGCGGTGAGTCGGCTGGCACGCGGTCATAGATGGCATTTGCCGTCGCATAGCGCTTTGTTGCTTCATAAACGTTGGCCAAGGCTGCGTGGGCAAATGGAAAGTCAGGCTTCAGGTAAAGCGCCATCTGCAGATAGATGGCACCAAGCTGCATGCCGCCATCGGTCGTCAGGGCTTCACCCAGGCCATAAAAAGCTTCCGCCAACCCATCGTCGGCGTTCGCGACAAGAAGCGGCAGACGGTTCGTCTTGTCCAACTCGGCGGCAACGTGGTCGACCGCCGGGTGCAGGGCTCCCGTCGTCGCCTCCGCATTACGCTCGAGTATACGTTTAGCCAATCGGATGTTGCGGCTATGAGACGCATGATGAAGGTAGCTGACGGTTACACGCGGCATCCGCGCGTCAGACTTGAAGATGCGGCTGTAGTTGCGCCGCGCCAGTTTGCGCCAACCCGCCT